>JADYZL010000572.1 GCA_020853155.1 Bryobacterales bacterium | reverse complement strand
GCTGTCCGCCTCGGGCGCATCGGATACGAGGAATCCGGTCGATTGCTGCGTTTTTACGAGGATGGGCTGCAAGGCTACACGTACCTCGAGGATCCGGCGATTTCCTGACGCGTGCGTTCGCGGACAATGAATGGCGGTCTGCCCGGGTGAACCCGGGAGGGAATCCGCGGTGTCCCCGTTGAGACTTGGACCGGATGCTCTCCCCAAGATGGAATGACGACGCATGAATCCGCTTCAGCATCATTTTTTCTTGACTCTTATTTCGTTATATGGCGAAATATAGCTAGTGAGCTTCCGAGATACGTTAGCGGCGTTGAAAGCCTTGAGCGATGAGAATCGCTTGCGGGCGTTGTTAGCTTGCAGCGAGCGGGAACTGTGCGTTTGCCAGATCACGGAGCTGCTGCAACTGGCTCCTTCCACCGTTTCCAAACACATGTCGATTCTGCGGCAGGCGGACCTCGTCGATTCCCGCAAAGAGGGCCGCTGGATCTATTACCGGCTTTCCACGGAGTTCGCGACGGCCCCGGTGCGTGGACTCGTTGAGGCGTTGCGCGCGCAATTGACAGCGGATCCAAAGTGGAAACGGGACCGGGCGGCGCTGGCCGAAATCCTGGCGATGGACCCGGAGGAACTATGCCGGCGGCAAACCAAGGCCGGTTCGAAGGAAAGCCTTTGCGGCGACGGCGAATGCTGCGCATCGGACGCTCCAACCGCTGGGAAAGAGAGGGAACGATCATGACGAGCGAATCCATCAAAGACGTGGTGCGAGAGAAATACGCCGAAGAAGCGCGGCGTGTCCTGGTTGGAAAGGCCGCCTCCTGTTGCGAAGCGCCGGACGCGGCCGAAACCTCATTGAAGACGAACACTCCCTGCTGCGGAGAGCCCGTTGCCGCCAAGCCATCGTTGAAGCAAAACACCCCTTGCTGCGGTGGCGAACCGGGGCAGATCAGAACCTCCTGTTGCGATAACGACCAGGTGACGCGCTATGCCGACCCAATCACGCGGAATCTCTACGACGCGGTCACTCAGGCGGAACTGCCGGAGAAGGCCGTGCTGGCCTCGCTAGGCTGCGGCAACCCCACGGCGCTCGCCGAGTTGAAGCCGGGCGAAGTGGTGCTGGATTTGGGGTCGGGCGGCGGTATCGACGTACTGCTTTCGGCAAAACGGGTGGGCCCTGCCGGCAAGGCTTACGGTCTTGATATGACCGACGAGATGCTGGAACTCGCTCGCGCGAATCAGCGGCAGGCCGGTGCAGAGAACGTGGAGTTTTTGAAGGGGGATATCGAGCGTATTCCGCTGCCGGATAACCACGTGGATGTCGTCGTCTCCAACTGCGTGATCAATTTGGCGGCGGATAAAGACGCCGTGCTGCGCGAGGCCTTCCGCGTGCTCAAGCCCGGCGGACGGTTCGCGGTCTCCGATGTCGTGACCCGCGGCGAGATGCCGGAGGAGATCCGGAAGCAAGTGATGCTATGGGTGGGGTGCATTGCAGGTGCGCTCGAGATGGAGGACTACGCGGCGAAACTCCGCGCGGCGGGCTTCGAGAATGTGGATTTGGAGCCGACGCGCATCTATCGTGTAGAGGATGCGAAAGCGTTCCTCGAAGAGAATGGCCTCGATGTCGAAGCCATGCGCAATGAAGTGGATGGGCGATTCCTGAGCGCGTTTATCCGGGGAACCAAGCCTCCCGTGAGCCCCACCGGCGAACACGCGCAACCGTGATCGCTTTTTCGAGCACGCCGTTGCGAAGCGGGGCGATCGTGAATGCTATTCTGAGAGCAGCATGCGCAGGCTCGGGCGCCTGATCGCCTTCCTCTTTCTCGCCCTCGCCCTCACCACCGGCGTCATCTACTACTACCAGCGGCAGGAAGCCGCATCCAATGCCACTCCCCCTCCAGAGCCCCTGCCTCAAGGGGTATCGGGAACCGCGGACCGGTGGCAGTGGACCCACAACGTCGATGGCAAGCCGATGGTGGAGATCTCCGCGCGCGAATACCGCATGATTCAGAATCCTTCGCGCGTGGAACTCGTCGATGTGGACCTCAAAATCTTTGGCGGGGATCCCAGTGCCTACGACCTGGTGAAGAGCAAGCGCGCCGACGTCGATATTCGCGCGAAGACGATGTACTCCGAGGGCGAAGTGGAGATCGTCATGCGAATTCCCAACGACGGGCGCCCGATGCCGGAACGGCCGATGACCATCCGGTCTTCGAAAGTCCACTTCGATACGGAGACCGGCAAGGCTCAAACCGCCGAGAAGACCTTTTTCCAATTCGCGGAAGGTTCCGGAGATGCGGTTGGGGCACTTTACAATCCGCAGGCGAAGGAAGTGACGCTAGAGAAGGATGTGCGCATCACTCTCATGAAAGAAGGGGCCGCGGCGCCCACCACCGTGTGGGCAGCCCATGCGATCTATCTCGAAGTCTATTCAAAAATTGAGCTGACCGGGCCGACGCGGATGGAACGGCGCAATCTGGCGATGGACGCCGGGAATGCCACCATCGAACTGAAGGATGGGGATATCCACCGGGTTGAGGCGCGGAACATTTCCGGCGCGGATCGCTATCCGAACCGGGAGCTGGCATTCGGCGCGGAGTTCGCCGAAATGAAGTACCGGGAAGACGGCACCCTCGCCGAGATTTATGGTGATGGGAACAGCCGGCTCGACGCAACTACGGCGGCCTCGCGGAACGAGGTGCGTTCGAGGCGAATGAACCTGTACTTCCGGGAGGGCGTCGAGGATCCGGAGTTGGAGAAGTCGTTCGCCCATGGCGGCGCCACGCTGCGATCGATTCCACTCGGAAAGAGCGCGTCCACCGTCCCGCGGCGGGTGCTGGAAGCCGATGTGGTGGAACTCAAGATGCGGCCAGGCGGCGTCGAAATCGAAAACATGCTGACCCATGCGCCCGGCAGTCTTACTTTCCTTCCGGCCAATGCGGCTCAGCGGGAGCGCAAGTTATTCGCGGACCGGATGGTGGCGCACTATGGCGTGGAAAATGTCATGGAGCGTTTCGAAGCCACGAAGGCGAGAACGGAATCCCAGCCCTCGGCCGCGGCGGTCGCCGATGCGCAAAGGCGAAAATTACCCTTGCCCGCGCAGCTCCTTACCCGGTCTGAAACCCTCGAAGCGCGATTCGATGGGAAGACTGGCGAGATGCAATGGATGAAGCAGGCGGGAAGTTTTGAGTTTACCGAGGGAGTGCGCCGCGGGATGGCCGATACGGCGATGCTCCAGCAAACGGAGAAGTACAATCTGCTCGAAGGGAAGGCACGGTTGTGGGATGCAGCCGGCTCTCTGCAGGCGGACCGCATTCGTACCGTGGAGCCGAGTGGGGACCTCGTGGCCGAAGGGCGCGTGATTTCGACGCAAAAGCCAGAGCCGAAGCAAGGCAAGACGGCGAAATCGAACGAATTCGGGCTTCCCGGTGGATCCGAAACGCTGCAAGCCACCGCCGCCCGCATGACGACGCGGAACGGGAACCGGTGGATCCGCTACGAAGGCAGCGCCCGGCTTTGGCAGGGGGCGAACCGTCTGCATGCGGATGCCGCGGTGATCGATCGCGATGCGAAGATGATCGAGGGCGAGGGCAATGTGTTTTCTCAGATCGAGGAGCGGAAGCAGCCTGCGAAGGGCGCCACTCCCGCTGAAGCCGTCAAGCCCGCTGAAGCGCCGAAGGCGGCGCCGGCCAAGCCCAAGACCTCCACATCGAGGATCTATACGCTCATCAATTCCGCGAAAATGCGCTATCGGGATGCCGATAAGCTTGCGCGGTACGAAGGCGGGGTTCGCATGCGCCGCGCGGGGCTTTCCGTGGACGCCGATAGTATGCGCATGTACCTGAAGGAGACCGATTCCGGCGATACGGAACTCGAAAAGGCCTTCGCGGATGGGAATGCGCGCATCTTAATTCAGGAGCCTGGAAATATCCGTCGCGGCGGGGGGGAGCATGCCGAATACTACCCCGCCGATGAGAAGATGGTTCTTTACGGCGGGGAGCCCTTCTTCGACGATCAGAGGGAGGGCGCCACGCGC
>JADYZL010000571.1 GCA_020853155.1 Bryobacterales bacterium | reverse complement strand
GGATGTGCCGTTCGGAAACGATGTGCTGGCACGGGCCGATTACCAGTGGCTCGTCAACGAGCGAACGGCTTTGCGGAATAACTGAGATTTTGAGTCCGAAAATCGGCTGGCCTGACCAACGCGTTCTGGAATACTCGCGTTCATCCTATGCGCCAGAACGCCTTGTCTCTTCTCAGATTGGTGACTTTTGTCTTTCTGACCGCCTGCTGCGCAAACGGCGCACCGGAGCGGAGCACGCTGTCATTGGACGGCGAGTGGCGAATAGCCGACTCCCTGTCACCTTCCGAAATCCCCGCGGCGTTCCCGTCCCGGGGAGAGGTGCCTGGGCTGGCAAACATGGCGAAACCAGGCTTTGCGGACGTCGATGCTTTCGTCAGCCGCGAGCAATTGGCCAATCGGATTCGGGCCAAACTCGCCCCGGCGGAGTGGCTGACGCAGTACTGGACAGGAAAGGTGGAGCAGGCGCGTAACTACTTCTGGTATCAGCGCAGCTTTCGGGCGCCGAAGCGGCATGAAATCGCGCTGCTGAAGATTAACAAGGCGCAGTTTGGAACGGCGGTCTGGCTGAACGGCCAGAAGTTGGGGGAGTACGCGGGCTGTTTCAGCGCGAGCCTGTTCCGGGCGGAGGACGCCATCCGATGGGGGGAGCAGAATACCGTGCTGGTGCGGATTGGGGCGCATCCGGCAGTGCTGCCAGACACGTATCCGACCGGATCGGATTTCGAGAAGATCAAATGGACACCCGGAATTTATGACAGCGTATCGCTGATCGCGTGCGACAACCCGTTGATTGAAACAGTCCAGGTTGCTCCGCGCATTGCCGACGGCACGATCCTTGTGCAAACGCGGCTGCAGAACACGTCGCCGAACACGGTCACCACACCCCTTCTCCAAAAGGTTAGCACGTGGAACGGGAGCCGGAATGTAGCCGAAACTCAGCCGGTGCAAATCGAAATTGGGCCCAACTCCGAGCGAACACTTACAAACGTGATCCGTATCCCGGACCCACATTTGTGGTCGCCGGAGGATCCGTTCTTGTATGTCTTGAAAACGCAGACGGACGGAGACGAGCAGAGCACGCGGTTCGGGCTGCGCGAGTTTCAATTCGACCCGCAAAGCAAACGCGCCATGCTTAACGGAAAGCCGTATTACCTGCGGGGCTCGAACATCACGCTGCATCGGTTTTTCGAGGACCCGCTCTGCGGCAATTTGCCGTGGAACGAACGCTGGGTCCGCCAACTATTGGGCAAATTGCCGCGCCAGATGCACTGGAACTATTTCCGTTTCTGTATTGGGCCGGTTCCAGACCGTTGGCTGGACATTTGCGATGAGGAAGGGATTCTGGTTCAGAACGAGTTCTTCGTGTGGACCGGTGGTCCGGGATGGTACCAGGGATACTCGCGCAAGCATGATGCGGAGGAGATGATCCGACAGTACAAGGATTGGATACGCGACAACTGGAACCATCCGAGCGTTGCAGTATGGGACGCAAACAACGAAACCAAGGATGACATCTTCCACACGCGCATTATTCCTGCCGTGCGACCATTGGATCTCTCGAATCGGCCATGGGAGAACAGCTACAATCCCCCGGCGGGGCCGAATGATCCGGTCGAGGACCATCCTTACCTCATGCAGAGCGGGTTCAATGGAAAGCTGACCTTTAAAATGACGAACCTGGAGACGATGGACGGCAAGCCGCGACCGGGCGTACTCCCGTCGGTGAATCACGCGCCACTGGTTAACGAATATGGCTGGCTGTGGCTGAATCGTGACGGCACACCGACGGTCTTGACCAGCAACCTGTATCCGCAACTGATGGGCACGACAAACGTGACGTCCAGGGAACGTTTGGACCTGTATGCTTACCTGCTGGCGGCGAAGACCGAGTTCTGGCGCGCCCACCGCAACTACGCCGGGATCATTCATTTCGTGTTCCTGACGTGCAGCTATCCTGGCGTGTACACGGCCGACCATTTCTCGGACGTTACGAAACTGAAGCTCGATCCCGCCTTCGCGGATTACATGGGTGAGGCGTTCAAACCGGTCGGCGTCTACCTGAACTTCTTCCAGCCGGAACTGCGCCGCGGTCAAAGCCGGCAATTCACAATCCTGCTCGTCAATGATTATGATGAGCCGGTCAAGGGCGATCTCATTCTCACGTTGGAGAATCGTCGTGGGAAGCAGCACACCCTTGTAAGCGAACTGTTCAGCTTGCCCGCCCTGGGCAACGAAGCGCGCACCCTCCGGCTTGAGGTGCCAAGGCATTTGTCCGGGGCGTGCGTGGTACGCGCAAAGGCGATGCTATCCGGGAGGAAAGAAAGCACCAGCAGCCGGCGCTGGGTGGAGGTTCGGTGACAAGGGCCTGACGACGGGGCTTGAGATGACTCGCGGCGTGCACGCGCCTGACCAAGCACTAAAGTGCTGGGCTAACTTCCTTCGTCCCTGGCGGGACTTCGTGATTCGTGGCGGGCTTCGGCGGCTGAGACGCGGGCACGGCTTCGGGTTGAGCCGGTGCCGACGGGTTCGCCGCTGCGGATTCCCCGGCGGTCGACACGACCGCCTCCGTCGAGGCGTTATCCGCAGTAGCCGCTACCGTTTCTCCAGCAGCGGCCGGCTTCAGGGCTTCAATTGCCTCGATCCGGTGGTGATGGCGAACGCCGTGAATCTCGAACTCCACCTGGTCGCCGATCTTGTGATTCAGGAGCGATTGGGCCACCGGGGATTGGTAGCTG
>JADYZL010000570.1 GCA_020853155.1 Bryobacterales bacterium | reverse complement strand
TACAAATTGCCGAAAACCTCCGAATTGTGGAAGACCGCGCTCGCGGGCGTGGTCATCATCGGCGGCGGCAATGGGGCCCTCACTTACGCCGAACTGATGATCCCAAGCGGGCTCGCCGCCATCTTCGTCACGCTTGCCCCATTCTGGTTCGTGGGAATCGACGCCCTTCTTCCCGGCGGCGTGAAACTGCATACGCCCACCCTCCTCGGCATGGCGATTGGCTTTGTCGGCGCGGTGATTCTTGCCTTGCCGGGAGAGAGCTACCCGCTCCCAGTGAGTACGGTCATTGCGGGCGCACTGATGCTGCAGGCGGGCGCCATCCTTTGGGCCGGCGGAAGCATGTGGCAGCGGCGCATCACCCGGGACGCCCACCCCTTCATGGCGGGCGCGATCCACCAGGTCGCGGTGGGTCTCGCGTTCGCCCCATTTGCCGCGGGCGAAATCTGGCAGCATGGCATTCAGTTCGAAGCGCGGCCTGCGTGGGCGTTGGTCTACCTTGTCCTCTTCGGCTCCATCGTCGGCTACAGCAGTTACCTCTTCGCGCTCACCCGCCTGCCGGTGGCCATCACCTCGCTCTATAGCTATGTGAACCCCGTGGTGGCGGTCGCCCTCGGCTGGCTGTTCTATCGCGAACCCTTTGGCTTCCGGGAAGGCATCGCCATGCTGATCATCTTCTCGGGCGTCGCCGCCGTGAAACGCTTCTCCCCTCGCTAACCACGGCACTCGCTGCCTCGCCTGGCTGAAATCGCGCAGGTGGTGCATTTCAGCCATTAACCCGTTTATTTTGTTTTTGTTACAAGAAACCTTCCTTGTGCCCAGCGCGTCCGGAACAGCACAGGCGATCGAATCTCTTTTCGAATCGCTGACCTGTTCGCATACATGGAGGTGATGTGATGGCAACCGCAAGAATTCGCTCCCAACGAGGGTTGTGGCGGGTCGCCGCTCTTGCCGCCCTCCTTGCCGTCCCCGGCGCGATGGCGATTGCGCAATCCTACGATCCCCGCTGGCGCGACAACCCCCAGTGGAGGAACGACGATCGGGATCGTGACGATGATCGCTGGGGCGGCCGCGATGACGGCTGGAATCGGGATAGAGACCGCTTTAGCCGCTCCTCGGGCTATCCGCTCGATCCCCGCTTTCGGGATCGAAGCGATTTCGGCGGGCGGCGCGGAGGGCGTTTCGAATTTCGCGGCCGCATCGATGACGAAGTTGTGTTCTTCATCCGCGGCGGCCGGGTAACCGTGCAGACCTTCGCCGGGCGCGGTCTGCAGGTGGAGCGTTGGTCCATGGACGATCCGCTCCCCGCCGGGCGACCGGTCCGGCTTCACCTGGATCGCAAAGACGGCCGCGGCCACGTGCAGTTACTTGAGTCGCCGAATCCACGCAACGGCTACACGGCCGTCGTGCGGGTGGTCGATTCCAAGGGGGGCTCGGATCGCTACCACTTCCGCCTTGACTGGCGCTAGTAACGGCAAATGGCGGTAGCCGGGGCTTCGGCTATTCGCCCCGCAACACCGCCATCCGAAGCAGATCGAGCGCGTACTGCGTGGCCAGCCTGCGCACGCGCGCCCGGTCTCCGGTGAAGTGGAAGCGCTTCGCCGTCACGCCCGCCGCCGAGGCTAGGCCGAGATAGACCGTGCCCGCCGGGTCCCGCTCCGTGCCGCCTTCGGGGCCCGCGTAACCGGTCACGGATAGCGCGTAGTTCGCGCCGGTGCGCGCCATCGTGTTCGCCGCCAGATCGAGCGCCACCTCTTCGCTCACCGCGCTGTGCGCGCGGATCCGCTCCGGGGCAATGCCGAGCAGCCCCATCTTCTGCGCGTCGGTATACACAAGGAATCCGCCCACGAAGACGTGGGAGGCCCCCGGAACATCCGTGATGCGCGCGGCCAGGCTTCCGCCCGTGCAACTTTCCGCCACGGCCAGGGTTGCCCCCTGCGCCTTCAGCAATCGCACCACCGTCTCTTCGAGCGAATCCCCGTTCTCCGAATAAATCCGCTCGCCGAGTTCGGTGCGAATCGGGTCCGCCACCGCGCGCAGCATTGCCCGCGCTTCGTCTTCGCCGTCGGCGGTCGCCCGGAACTGGAGCGTGATGTCGCCCGCCGCCGCGAGAATCGTCGTCTCCGGGTTCGTGAATTTCGTATAGATGGGGGCCACGCGCTCATCCACTTCGGATTCCCCCAACCCGGCGATCCGGAACGTGAAGGTGCGCAGCACGCGCAGCGGAAAGTGGGCGCTCACGCGCGGGGTGACGTGCTCCATCGTCATGGGCATCAACTCGCGCGGCGGGCCGGGCAGCAAAAATAGCAGCTTCCCGTCGATCTCGAGAGCCTGCCCCGGCGCCGTGCCGTTCGGATTCGGCAGCACCTGCGCGCCGTCGATCACGAAGGCTTGTTTGCGGTTGCGATCCGTCATTGGCCGCCCGAACTTCCGGAAGCGCTCCCGGATGCCTTCCAGAATTTCATCGTGGAAAACCATCCCTCGCCCCAGCGCCATCGCCACGGCTTCGCGCGTGAGGTCGTCCTCCGTGGGGCCGAGGCCGCCGGAGATCAGCAGCAGGTCGCAGCGCACCAGGCACTCGAGCACCGCTTCCGAAATCTGGTGCAGGCTATCGTTCACCACCTCTTTCCCGGTCACCGCAATGCCCAGATTGTTCAGTTCTTGCGTGAGAAAGAGGGAATTCGTATCGATCTTCTCCGGAGTGAGCATCTCCGATCCGATCGCGAGGATTTGCGCCGTGATGCCCGCCGCGAGAGGCATATCAGCCGATCAACCGCCCGCGGATATCCACGTCCACGCGGTAAATGGCGTTCGTCGTGGCCAGGATCATTGCCCGGCTGGGCGCGAACGCGAGACCCACGATATTCGGCCCGGAGACGAACAACTCCGCTTCGGCATCCGGCGTGATCTTCACAATGCCCTTGCGGCCCTTGAGCGAACCCGCCACGTAGAGATCGCCCTCCGCGCTGAAGGCAAGGCCCTGCGGACGCCCCAAGCCCCGGTAAAAGGCCGAAACCTCCCCTTCGAGATTCACCTTGTATACCGTGTCGTAGCTCGATGTAGTGGGGCCGGTCACGAACAACTCCCCGGCATCGTTGAACGCGAGATGATAAGCGGAAACCGAAGGCTCAATGGTGGCGTAGACGTAGATATTGCGATCGGGGCCGATCTTGAAAATCGTGCCGCTCCGGTCGCCCACGTAGAGGTTCCCCGAGGCGTCGAAGGCCATCCCGGTCGCCACGCCCATCCCCTCCACCCAGTTGGTCATTGATCCATTGGGCGCAACCTTGTAGATCACCCCATCGAAGCGGCTCGATACGTAGAGCGTGTCCTGCGCATCGAACGCGAGGCCGGTGGCATTCATCAAGTCGCTCACGAAGGGCTTCGTCTCGTAGGCGTGATCGATCTTGTAGACGGAGACCGGTGTCTTCTGTCCGCGGCTGCCGCTGAACGTCGTGTAGATGTTGCCGAAACCGTCGATCGCCGGGTTCCCCACCGGATGCAGGCTGTCCGCGATCTGGATGCCGATGCCGCACGAGTATCGGATCGGCTTTGCCTCGCCCGCGCTCACCACCAGTTCACCCACCGTGGCATTCTCCGGCACGCGCACCATCAGGTAGTGCTCAGAGCCGACGATAATCGGGGCGCTCACGTCGCCGAAGCGTACCTCGGGCCTCTCGCCGGGGAACAGGCCATCTCCCCGCACCTGAAATTCGCCCCCGGCGATCGCCGCCGCCGGGCTCACGCGGTCAATTGCCGGGCCTTTTCCTTGATTCTCGAGTGCCATAAGTTCAATACAAATTGAAGCATCCCGCCAGATAGAAAACAAGACCGGCGAAGACGCCTGCCGCCAGATCGTCGGCCACAATGCCGATGCCGCCGGGAAGCGCTTCCGTCTGCCTCACGGGCGGAGGTTTCACAATGTCAAACAAGCGAAACAGAAAGAATGCGATGGCGATCCCCGCCCAGTTGAGTTCAGTGGCGAAGGCGATGGTCACCCATTGCCCAAGCACCTCGTCCACCACCACGTCTCCGGGATCTTTTCTGCCGCTCCACCGGGCATGCGCGCCCGCCGCCCAAATGCCGGGCAGTGTGAAAATAGCGATGAGCGCGATCACCACCCAGCGCCAATCCGCAACGCCGTAGGTGGCCATGCCGATCACCGGCAGCAGCGCCGCGAGAGCGCCCACGGTTCCGGGTGCTTGCCGGGACTTCCCGCATCCGAACCAGGTCGCGAGAAGCCAGGCCGTTATCCAGCGGGCGC
>JADYZL010000569.1 GCA_020853155.1 Bryobacterales bacterium | reverse complement strand
TCGGTGATTACGAAATTCTCGGCGTGCTGGGCGCCGGCGGTATGGGCAGTGTTTTCAAGGTGCGGAATGTGATTTCGGACCGCGTGGAAGCGCTGAAAGTGCTGCTGCCCAATCTGGCCGAACACCAGGATTTGAAAGATCGCTTTCTGCGTGAGATCAAGACCAGCGCCAGCCTGGAGCACACGAATATCGCCGGTCTGCGAACCGCGTTTCAAAGCGGCGACATGCTGCTGATGGTGATGGAGTTCGTCGAAGGCCAGACGCTTGACCAGCGCATGAAGGGCGGGCCGCTTCCCATTGACGAAGCCGTCCGGTACACGGCGCAGGTACTCGACGCGCTGGAGTACGCGCACTCGCGAGGCGTGGTCCACCGCGACATCAAACCGCAGAACGTGATGATCACGCCCAGGGGCACGGCGAAACTGCTCGATTTCGGCATCGCCAAGGCGAGCAGCGATAAGCAGCTCACGATGACGGGCACCACGCTCGGCTCCCTCTACTACATGTCCCCGGAGCAGATTCGCGGTGAGCACGTCGACGCGCGGGCGGACCTCTATTCCCTCGGCATCACCCTCTACGAACTGGTTACCGGCAAGCGGCCCTTCGGCGGCGATAGCGGCTTCGCCATCATGGCGGAGCACCTGCAGAAGCAGCCCGTGCCTCCGGTCGAACTCGACTCCCGTGTGCCACCCGCGTTGAACGCCGTCATCCTCCGGTCTCTCGCCAAGAGCGCGGCGGATCGCTATCAGGATGCCGCCGAGTTCCGTGCGGCCCTGCGAAACGTCGCCTTCGGGCCTACCACCACGCAAGCATCGGTGGATGAGGCAACACAGCCTCTCGGGGCCGGCCGCGTCCCTTCCCCGGCGCCGCCCGCTCCCGTGCCTCCCGCGTTTGCGAATGCTCCCAATGCGCCGCAAGCGCAGGCTCCACCGCAAGCGCTGCCCGCGTTCGTGCCGCAGCCCCCCTCTCATCCCCCAGCGCAAGCGTTTACGCCCTCCGCGCCCGAGGCTGCTCCAGAACCGGATTGGCGCGGGTCGCAAACCTCATCGGGGATGCGAAGAAGATCCAAACCACGCCGCAACACACTGGCGCTCGGCCTGATCGCCGCAATCGTCGTGATCATGATCGTCGCCGTAGGCGCGGTGATTGCGGGCTCCTATTATTTCGGCGGTAGCGAATCGACCGTGGCGGCGGGTAAGGAGCCTGGTTTCCTTGACCGGATTACCGGGATGTTCGGCAAGAAAGAGTCGCCTCAACCCCAGGGGGCGGAAAACGGGGCAACGCCTGCCGGAGAGACCGCAACTGCGCCGGAGTACGTGGATCCGGCATCCATCGCTCAGGCGTCACAGTCGATTCCCTCCGGCTCCATCGACACGGGAGAAACACCCGTCAAGGGTACCGTGATCGGAGGGGTTTCTCCCTCGAATACCGCAGGCATAACGTCGGGAACGCCGCGGACCATCGCCGGTGAAGGCACAAAGTCCCGGAGTGAATCCGGAACACGGGATATTGGCGCCGCCGCCGCTGCGCTTGTCTCCCAGGCGGCGCCGCCGAAGGCCGGAGGCGCTGCCGCGGCCCGGGAATCCATTGGAGGTGGCTACGCTGCAACCCCCGCCACGCCCAAAGTGGACCCGCGCGCTCTCGAACAATCCCGCGATGCCTTGGCGAAGCTGGGGATTCGAGCCGGCACCATTGAGGAATCCGCGCGAACCCTGATCGAGGAGCAGGCAAAGATGGGCGTCTCCTTGCGGGCGGATATCCGTGCTTCGCTCAAACGGATGGAATATCTGATGGATCGTGCGGAAGCGGCGATCGGCCGGCAGGACCTCGACGATGCCAAAACCCAGATGGACGCCGCGGAGCGGGAGATTGAGAAGCTCGAAAAATTCTTCCGGATTTAATCCGCTAAATCCTATGGCGGGCAGGAATCGAATCGAAATCCGCGCTACAAATAGCGCAGAAAATGTGACACGATCTTGTAGCCCACAATGAACTTGAACGGGGATTCCCCAAGCGTATAGTGGCCGCAGGGAAGCACGCTGACGTTCATATCCACGCCGTGGTCCCGAATTTCATTGACGATATATTCTGAAAATTCCGGTAAAAACGTCGTATCGTATTTCGTATAAATAAAATGTGGTTTTTTCGGTAATTCCGCGTATTTTTTCAAATAATGCACCGGGCTGATCGCCCGCCAGCAATCGCGAAGCTCTTCCAGCGTAATTGCGCCTTCCAGGCTTTGTTTAATATGCACGGTGGAAAGCCCCGTCCACACGACATCGGCAAAAAACGCGGAGCAGTGGTTAAACACATTCACCCGCAGCCTCGGGTCGTGGGCGCTGGCGAGAAAGGCGTAGCAGGAGCCGAGGCTCGTTCCTAGAATGCCGATCCGCTCGTAGCCTTCGCGCTCCAGCCAATCCACGCAACTCCGGGAATCGATCACGGCCTGCCGCGTAGCTTCGAGCGTGCGCCCGATATTCGAAGAGACCGCGTAATCCGCGCGGCTGAGTTCGGGCGGCATGCGCCAATCGTGGTAGGGCAAACTCAGGCGCAGCGCGGAAATGCCGAAGCGTTGGAAGCCGCGGCAAAGCGCCAGATGCTGGGAAGCGTGGGAGTTCCAATGCGGCAGCACCAGCACGGCCCGGCGCGGATGCGAGCCATCTTTTGTTTGCGCCGGAAACCATTGGCCATGGACGGTGTTGTTCTCCGCATGCGGAGTCTCCACCGCCGAGCGGAAGGTCAGGCGACCTTCTCTCAACTCGAAATCGCGCGGAGCCTCGTACCCGAAGAAGGCATCACTGTCCTCGACGGCGCGGCGGTTGATTTCGCTTAGATACTCCCGCTCCCCTTGGCCGTTGAGGTGAACAATCCCGTTCGTCGGCCATTGCGAAACCCACTCGGAGCCCCACTCGAACGGGCGCACCACCCGGTTGTTGGTGCGAAAGCAGAGGCGATTTTCGCGCTCTTCAATCCACTGGGAATAGGCTCGTTGAAGCATACGGAACGAAGGGTCCGGCAGCCGGCGGCCGGCCCCGAAGCATCGCATCCACAACTCCTCCGCGCGGCGGAAGACATGAACGGCAGCTCTTCTTATAAACTGTAGCAGATGCCACAGTGGAATCCGTGCGAAGGATGGCCTCGCCGGCCCGCCGGAGAACGCCGTGTGCCGATGAATTGAAGGAGTACGCTCACCCATGCGAAAGTTGATCCTGCTGCTTGCCGTTATCGCTCTGGCGTCGACGGCCGCCTACGCCCAGAACGATGGTTGGGAAACCATCTTCAACGGCAAGAACCTTGACGGCTGGAAGGCCAATGAAAGCCCGGAAAGCTGGTCCGTCCAGGATGGCGTCATCGTTGGCCGCGGCGCGAAAAGCCACTTGTTCTACATGAAGGAGACCTTCCGGAACCTCCACTTCAAGGCCTCCGTGAAGCTCAACCACAAGGGCAATTCCGGCATGTATTTCCGCACCGCCTGGGGCCCTGGTTTCCCCAAGGGATACGAAGCACAGGTGGAGAATTCCTCCGGCGACCCGAAGAAGACCGGCAGCCTCTACAACTTCTCGAACTTCTACGAACAGATCATCCCGGACGATACCTGGTGGACGCAGGAAATCATCGCCCAGGGAAACCACATCATCATCAAGGTGAACGACAAGGTCATCACGGATTTCGTCGATGACAAGAATACCTTCCGCGATGGCTACGTAGCGTTCCAGCAGCACGACCCTGGCAGCGTCGTGATGTACAAGGACGTCATGATTAAGCGCCTCCCCTAACCGCCCGAACTACGGAACGAAGCCACTTCCTGGTATCAGTTGGCCCCCCAAGTGGGGTAAACTGATACCAGGAGGTGATGTTACTGTGACGCATCCCCAACAGATTGCTGAAATTCTCGGAGGAGAAAAGGTGCTTGGGCGGGCAGTGCATACACTCGCCGATCTCAATGCGGTGGTGATTGCAGGTCTCCCGAAAGCCTCACTGCGGCTCGCGGCCGAGCGCGTAGCGAAGAACAAGCGGGATGCCCAGGCCCTGATCTACCGGATGGTACCCGAATCCACCTTCAAACGACGCCAGCGTCTGAGCCCGGCGGAGAGCGAACGCTCCGAACGGTTGG
>JADYZL010000568.1 GCA_020853155.1 Bryobacterales bacterium | reverse complement strand
TTGCCCTCGCCCAGAGGGTTGCTATCCTCGAATATCGAATCGCCGCGCGTCATGAAGAAGAACAAAGCGAATAGATCTGTCTCCCCCGTGCTGGCTGCTCCCACGCCGGAACGCGAACCCGCGGAGCTTCGGTTGCATTTGCTCATTTGGGTGGGGCTTCTCGGTCTTGCCGTGGCGCTCGCCTGGGTTGCCTACTCGCCCGCCATCAATGGCGGCTATGTCTTCGACGACATCACGCTCACCTTCCGTTCAGACCCCAACTTCGCGGCTCGCGGCGCAACGGAGGTCCTGCGCGGCGTGCGGCCCCTCGTGGAACTCAGCCACTGGGCGGTCTATCAGTTCGCAGATGGGCAGCCTTTTCTTCACCACCTCCTTTCCGTCCTCATCCATGCGGCGAGTTCCGTCCTGCTCGGATACATCCTTCTCCGCCTGCTTACGCTGGTTGGAGCCGTGTCCCGCTCCACACCCTGGATCGCCGCTCTCGGCGCGGGAATCTTTCTGCTGCACCCCGCGAATACGGAGGCCGTGGCCTACATCACCAGCCGCTCCGAGGTGTTGAGCGTCTTCTTCTATCTCGCCGCGCTTGCCGTTTTCCTTGAGCGCAACGAGCCGCCGGTTTCCTGGCGACGGGCCATCGCCGTCCTGGCGCTCTTCGTGCTGGCCCTGCTCAGCAAAGAGCATTCGCTCACCCTGCCCATCGCGCTCGTGATGCTGGATCTCTGGATCTATCGCCAGTCTCCCGCCGGGCTTCTGCGTAACGGCTGGCGGCTGTACGGGTTAATGCTCGCCGGCGCCGCCATGGGCGCTCTGCTCGTGGCGAAAGTGCTGCAGGGCGCCGTCACCGCGGGCTTCGGAATGAAAGACCTCTCCTGGTGGGAATACCTGCTCACCCAGGGCCGCGCCATCGTCCTCTATCTCCGTCTCTTCCTGCTGCCTGTGGGGCAGAATGGAGACTATCTCTTCCCCATCTCCCACACGCCCCTCGAATATGGCGCGATCTTCTACTGGGCAGCCCTCATCGCCGCCGCCATCGCGGCTTTGATTTACCGCAAGCGCGCGCCGTTGGTCTCGCTCGGCTTCCTGCTCTTCCTGGTGCTGCTCTTGCCCACTTCCTCGATCTTGCCCATTCAGGATGCCGCCGTGGAACGCCGCGTCTATCTTTCCTCCATCGGGTTGTTGATCGCCACCGCCGGCTTCCTCCGCCGCATCGAACTTCCGTTAAGCACGCTGCGCTACGCGGGACTCGCGCTGCTCCTTGTATTGACCATCGGCACGTTCCAACGCAGCGAAGTCTGGGCCTCCCACGATGCCTTCTGGAATGACGTGCTCGCGAAGAACCCGGATAGCTGGCGCGCCAACGTGCAAGTGGGCCTCACGGCGCTCGAAAGTGGAAGGTGCCAGGAAGCGCTGGAGCGTTTCGAAAAAGCCCTCCCCCACGCCGCCGCCAACTTCGCCGCGGCGCTCCACATGAACTACGCTCGCGCTCTTGATTGCGCCGGGCGTCCCGCGGAAGCAGAGAAGGAGTTCCGCGCATCGCTCGCAATCGAAAACCAGGCCGCGACCTGGACCCAACTTGGCGTCTTTTACGCCCGCGCCGAGCGCTCCGCGGAGGCGCTTGACGCCTTCAACCGGGCCGTGGCCTTAAACCCCGAATTTCCGCTCGCATATTCAAACCGCGGCAACCTCCACGCGCGTCTCGGGGATTGCGCGCTGGCGGTTCCGGATTTCGAGAAAGCCTTGCAACTCATGCCCTCGAATGCCACGGCCCAGCGCGGCCTTACGTATTGCCGTGAGCGGGGGAGGCGCTAGCCGGTGCGCATCGGCATCAACGCGCTCTACCTGCTGCCAGGGGGGGTCGGCGGCACGGAGATCTATCTCCGCGAGCTGCTCGAATGGATGCCGCGCATCGCGCCGGAGCACGAGTACTTCCTCTTCGTGAATCGCGAAAGCGAGAACGCCTCTTTCACGGAAAACTCTCAATTCCATGTGGCACGCACCGGCGTTCGCGCTGCCTCGCGTCCGGTCCGTCTGCTCTATGAACAGGTGCGGCTGCCGTCATGCGCGCGCTCTCTAAAACTCGAAGTCCTGTTCAACCCCGGCTTCACCGCTCCGGCGCTCTGCGGCTGCCCCTCGGTCACCACGTTTCACGACCTGCAGCACAAGCGCCACCCGGAGTATTTCCGCCCCCTCGATCTGCCCGCGTGGAACTTCTTCCTGGGCCTCTCCGCCCGCCGTTCCGACCGCATCCTCACCGTATCGGAAGCGAGCGCCGAAGACTTCCGGCGCTTCTATCCCCACGCGCAACAGCCCATCGATGTCAGCCCCCTCGGCGCGCGCGAAATCTTCTTTTCCCTTCGCTCCTCCAGCCCGCCATCCGGCGATTACCTGCTCTATGTATCCACCCTTCACCCGCACAAGAACCACGCGCGCCTGGTGCGGGCGTTTGCGAAATGGCGGCGGGAGACCGGCGCCACAACGAAGCTTGTTCTTGCGGGAATGCGAGGGTTCGCGGCGAAGGACGTGGAGCAGGCCATCGCGGAGTGCGGCGCGGCTTCCTTTGTCACCGTGACAGGCTGGATCGACGGACGGGAACTGCTCGATCTCTACCGCGCCGCAAGCGCCTTCATTTTTCCCTCGCTCTTTGAAGGCTTTGGCATCCCGGTGGTCGAGGCGCTCGCTTGCGGGCTTCCCAGCGCCGTATCGGCGGTTGAGCCCATGCAGTCTCACGCCGGCAGCGCCGCGCTGCTCTTTGATCCGCTCAGCGAGGACGCCATCTCCGCGGCAATCTACCGCATCCTCACCGACGCGCCGCTTCGCGCGAAACTCGCCGAAGCGGGTCCCGTGCAAGCCGCCCGCTTTCGCTGGCGGGAAACCGCGCGGCTCACGCTCCGCAGCCTCGAAGCCGCCGCGCAGTCATCCCCGCGCTAACCCACCCCGCCCTAACGAAGCAGGTCTTCGAGTTGCACCTTGCCTTCCGTCTTCGCATCGCGATACTTCACGATGATCGGCGCGGCCACGCTCAGCCCCCACTCCTTGCCCGGACCCGACGTAATCGCGCGGCTCCCTGGAACCACCACGGCATCCTCCGGAATCACGAGCGGCTGCCCATTCTCCGCGCGCAGAATCCTTTCTTTCACCAGATCGAAGACCGGCGTCGATTGGTTCAGGAGAACCCCCGTGGCCAGCACGGCCCGCCGCTTGACGATAGTGCCCTCATAGATGCCGCAATTGCCGCCCGCCATCACTTCATCCTCGATGATCACCGGCATCGCGCCAACGGGCTCGAGCACGCCTCCGATTTGCGCAGAGGCCGAGAGATGGCAGCGCTCGCCCACCTGCGCGCAACTCCCCACCAGCGCGTGCGAATCCACCATCGTGCCCGCGCCCACGTATGCGCCCACATTGATGTACATGGGCGGCATGCACGTCACGGAGCGTGCAATAAAACTGCCATCGCGAATGCTGGAGCCGCCCGGCACAATACGTACCCCATCGGCCACGTCGAATTGCTTCACCGGATACGTCGCCTTATCGAACCATGGCTGCTTGCGGTGGTCCACCGACATATCCACAAGCGCGCCCAGCCGGAAGCCGAGCAGAATCCCCTTCTTCACCCAGGCATTCACGCGCCAGCCCGTGGGCGATGCCGCGTCCGGTTCCGCCGCGCGCGCTTCGCCCGCGTTGAGCAGTGCCTTGAAGCTGCGGAACAACTCCATATCCGCCGGGCTATACGCAGCGGGCGGCGCGTCGAAGAGCGCCTCTATCCGATCGGCAATTTCCATCTTCGGCATCTATAGCAACCCTACCGTTTCCAATACGCCACGAATGCGGGCGCCTTTGCTTGAATCCGTGGCCACCAGCGGTAGCCGCCATACCGGCTTCAGCAGGTTCATATAGGCCATCGCCGTCTTCACCGGCACGGGATTCGAATCAATGAAATTCACTTCCATCAGGGGCAGATACTTGGCAAGCAGCGCCCGCGCGTCATCCAATTTTCCATCGAGTGCGCATTGCGTGAGCCGCGCCATCTCCGCCGGGATCTCATTACTCGCGACGCTGATCACGCCCCGCCCGCCCAAGGCAATTAGCGGAACCGTCACCACGTCGTCGCCCCCGAAAACTGCGAAATCCTCCGGCAGCGTCATGCAGATCTTCGCGATCTGGGCGATGTTGCCGGACGCCTCTTTCACGCCCGCGATATTCGGGATCTCCGCAAGCCGCAATAGTGTCTCCGGTTCCACGTTCACGCCCGTCCGGCCCGCGACGCTATACACAATCACCGGCAGCGCCGTCGCACCCGCGATCGCCTTGTAGTGCGCGATCAGCCCCTGCTGCGAAGGCTTGTTGTAATACGGCGTTACGGAGAGAATCGCATCCACGCCGATGGCTTCCACCTCGCCCAGCCGGCGCACGACTTCGGCGGTATTGTTGCCGCCCACGCCCGCCATCACGGGCACACGCCCCGCCGCCACATTCTTCGTGGCGCGGATCACCTGCAACTGCTCGTCGAACGACATGGTGACGCTCTCGCCCGTAGTGCCGCAGGGAACCAGGAAGTGAATCCCCCGCTCCACCTGCCGCGCCACCAGCGCCTCAAACGCATTCATGTCGATGGAAGCGTCTTCCCGGAACGGCGTCACCAGAGCCGTTCCACATCCTTGAATCGCCGTCCTCATGCCGCGCTCCCCCCTTCGCCATTCATCGATCCCGCACCGCCGAACAGCACCTCGGAAAACGGGTGCACGCCCTCATGGTTCAACAGCCAGCGCGCCGCGTGCAACGCGCCCCGCGCGAAGCCCTCCCGATTGCGCGCCACGTGCCGCAGTTCAATGGTATCCGCCGCCGAATCGAACCCGATCACGTGCGTTCCAGGAACTTTGCCCGCTCGCGAGGAACTCACATCCACCGGCAGCTTATACCCCGCGCGCCGCATCGCCTCCACCAGCGATTTGAGCGTGCCCGAAGGCGCATCCTTCTTCTGGCTGTGATGCATCTCCCAAGCCCATGCGCCGTATTCCTTCCGCTCCGCGAACAGAGCCGCCGCATCCGACACGAGGCGCTCGAACAAGTTCACGCCGATCGAGAAATTCGGCGCATACACAAACTGCCCGCCCGCGGCTTCAAAACGCTCCACAACCGAAGGGAGTTCGTCATACCAGCCGGTGGTGCCGCACACCGTGGGCACGCCCAACTCAGCGAGCCGCCGCAGATTGCCCAGCACCGCGCCCGGCGCCGTGAACTCAATGGCCGCATCCACACCCGAGAATGCTTCCGCCGTCATCCCCGCGCCGTCCACGTTATTGAACTCATCGAGGCGAAGCACCACTTCCGCGTCATACTCACCCGCGAGAGACTCGATCACGCGGCCCATCTTGCCATAGCCCACCAAAGCAAGACGCATCATGCGAATACCTCCGGATCGAGGTCGCGGAAGAACTCGTCGTGCAGTTCCCGAATCGTGCGTTCGAGATCCGGCTCCGGTACCACCACGCTCAAGTTGAGCAAGGAGGCGCCTTGGGAGATCATTCGCACGTTCACATCCCGCAACGCCGAGAGCGCCCGCGCCGCGATGCCGGGTGTATAGCGGAGGTTGTCCCCCACAATCGCCACGATCGCTTGCGCGCC
>JADYZL010000567.1 GCA_020853155.1 Bryobacterales bacterium | reverse complement strand
TGTCATCGCAAGTAAGGCTCCCGTAAGCAGGAGTGTCCGCATGATTTGTATTCGCCGCATCACTTCGCTATTATTCCTCAACACGGTGAAGGATGGGAAGAATCGGAGCGAACGCACGTTTCCCAGCCTTTCCCGCCGCCTGACAAGATGGAGGTCGATCATGGAACGCCGCACGTTTCTCCGGATGGCCGCTAGCGCCTCAGCCTCGATTTTTGCTTCCGCGGCCGCTGCGCAAACACCGGCCGCGAAGCCCAATATCATCGTGATTCTCGCCGACGATCTAGGCTACGGAGACACCGGCCCTTACGGCGCCACCAAGGTGAAGACGCCCAACCTGGAACGGCTCGCCGCGCGCAGCCAGCTCTTCACGAACGCATATTGTTCGTCGGCCACGTGCACTCCCACGCGCTATTCCCTGCTCACCGGGCGCTATGCCTTCCGCAAGGAAGGTTCTGGCGTGCTTCCCGGCGATGCGCCGCTCCTCATTACGCCGGGCCAGCCCACCATCGCCTCCGTGCTCAAGGGCGGCGGCTATACGACCGGCGTTGTCGGCAAATGGCACCTGGGCCTGGGCAATGGCAACGTGGATTGGAACGGCGTCATCAAGCCCGGCCCAGCGGAAATTGGTTTCGATTACTCGTTCCTGATGCCGGCCACGGCGGATCGCACGCCCTGCGTATACACGGAAAACGACCGCGTGGTAGGCCTTGATCCGAAGGATCCGATCACCGTGCGGTACGACAAGCCAATTCCCGGTGAACCCACCGGTGCGGAGAACCCCGGTATGCTCCGCTGGCACCCCTCGCACGGGCACGACATGGCGATCGTGAACGGGATCAGCCGCATCGGCTACATGAAGGGCGGACATGCGGCGCGCTGGATGGACGAGGGAATCGCCGATACCATCACCCGCAAGGCCACCAATTTCGTAGACGCTCATGCGAACAAGGAGAAGCCGTTCTTCCTCTATTTCGCCACCGCCGATATTCACGTCCCGCGCGCGCCTAACCCCCGCTTTGTAGGCAAGAGCGAGTGCGGCATCCGCTGCGACGCCGCCGTGCAACTCGATTGGAGCGTGGGGCAGATTCTCGAAGCGATTGACCGCAATGACATCGCTGCGAATACGCTCCTCATCTTCACGAGCGATAACGGCGCGGTAATCGATGACGGCTACGAGGACGGCGCCTTTGAGGATTTGAACGGCCACTTGGCTTCCGGCCCGCTGCGCGGCGGCAAATACAGCATCTACGAAGGCGGTACGCGCGTTCCCTTTATCGTGAATTGGTCCGGCCGCGTGAAACCGGGCTTGTCGGAGGCCATCGTCAGTCAGGTGGATTTGTTGGCCAGTTTCGCGGCACTAGCCGGTATCTCCATCCCCGCGGAGGCGGGGCCCGATAGCCTCAACCACATTCAGACGATTCTCGGGGAATCGAACGAAAGCCGCGCGCACGTGGTGGAGCACGCCAACATTCTCGCGATCCGGCAGGGAAGATGGAAATATATCCCCGCCGGCGGCCGCGGCTCGGGCGCTTTGTACTGGAACGGCGGCACGAGGCCGGCGAATGGAGCGCAGGAGTTGTACGACCTGGAGCGCGACTTGGGCGAGAGAAATAACGTTGCCGCCCTGCACCCGGAAGTCACGAAGCGGCTGGGAGCGATGCTCGAAAAGGTCGTGAAGGATGGGCGCACCCGCTAAGCCGGCCAAGGCTCCGGCGGATCCCCGCCGTATCGTGCGGGCACATTTCAAGGCCACCGTCTCAGATTGGAAACGCAAACACCCGCGCTGGAGGTCCGCGCGGGTGTTTGTTTGTGGTTGAAGTGCCGCCGCCTGGCGGCAATAAACGGCGCGGCTATCGGTTGGCTGGATAACAGCCGCGCCGTGGAGAGAAGAAGTCGCTAGCGCCCGGGAGCGCCCGCTTGCCGCCGGAAGCGTCCGAACAGACCCAGCAGCCCCAGCGCCGAGGCACAAAGCAGGAACGTGCTGGCCTCGGGAACGGCGGAGGGGTCGGGTTCCGGCTCGCCGCTCGAGAGGCCGCCGAAACGTAGGTCGTCCAGTTCGATGGTTCCACCCGTGATCCGGAGTCGGGCAATATTGGCGACGCCGGTATCAAAGCCGTAGAACCCGCCCGGCGAGAGGGCGCTTGCGCCGGAGCCCACCCAGCCGATGAAGGTATGTGATTCGAGTAAGAGATCGCTTGTGTCGAAAATTTCCATCACGATTGGAGTATGAAAGTTGCCCTGGAACGTGCTCAGCCGGATTCCGATCGAGGAGACCGTTCCGCCGGCCAGGCTGAAGTCGACCGACAGGTGGGTTGGGTCTCCGGGCTGGGTTTGGTTCAGCAAAGAGTAGTCGGTTGGGCCGCCGAAGCCATAAACCACCGTTTGCCCCGAGCTTGCCGCATTCGGGGTGTTCATCGCGATCGTAAACCCACCATTCTGGAAGGTCTGGACAGGGGTCGCATCCAGCACGGTGATGGAGGAGTACTGATCAAAATCGACCAGTTCCGTCGTCGCGCCGATATCATTATCGAGAAACGCGCCATACGCCGGGACAAGCGCAACAAGCAGGGTGCAAGCGAGTGTGAGAAGAGAACGTCGATGCATGGAATAGACTCCGAATTTCATCTGTGAATCGATGGCAGATAGTTTCTGCGTTCAAGGGAAGAGTCGCGGAG
>JADYZL010000566.1 GCA_020853155.1 Bryobacterales bacterium | reverse complement strand
CCGCCGTGCGGCAGAAATTGGAAGCCCAGTACTTTTCCTTGAACAAGGCCGGGCCGTGTTGGGACCATCTTTCGCAGACGAAAGTAGTCGGCGTCTATGTTCCATCCGAAATACCGGATCCGGAGATCGAACTGCAAGTGATACTCGATAGCGGCTCCTAACCACGCGCTGCCGGTGGAAACCCAGGTTGAAGCGCGCGACAGCGCCTCGCGCCGTCGCAAGGAGTCCGGGGAGAGGGAAAATTAAACATGAGCACGGAAAGCACATCCGCCGCCCGCCACTGGCAGGGGCTGCTCGCGCGCCCGGAGAACATGGCGCTGGCTTTTCAGGAAGTCTTCACCGTCGTCGCCCGCCTCAAGGCGAAGCGGCAGCAGGTCTCGGACGCCAATCAGTTCCGAGGCATCATGCGCGAAGCGCTGAAGCGTTCCAAGGAGAATGCCACCCGCTCCGGCTACGCCGAGGAAGATTGCCGCCTTGCGGAGTTCGCGGTGGTGGCGCTGCTCGATGAATCCGTGCTCAATTCCGGCAACCCGATTTTCGGCGATTGGCCGCGCCGACCGCTGCAGGAAGAGTTCTACGGGCACCACACGGCCGGGGAATTTTTCTTCCAGTACCTCCGAAATCTCCTCAACAAACCCGACTCCGAAGAAGTCAACGATGTGCTTGAGGTCTACCACCTCGCTCTCGCCATGGGCTTCCGCGGCCGTTACGGCCTGAGCGGCGGGGCTGAACTCGCGAACATCATGAACCAGATTGAGCAGAAGCGGAACCGCATCCGCCCCTTCACCATGCTCATCTCGCCGGAATCCGTACCTGCCGGGGACGTCGCTCCCCGCAAGATCGGAGACCCGTGGCTGAAACCGTTGCTGTTCAGCGCCATCGGCCTCTTCGTGCTGGTTCTCATTCTGTTCGGCACATTCTGGTTCCTGCTCGATTCCGGAGCGGGCGACCTTCGCACCCTCACCACCCAGGTTCGTCGCTAGGGAGATTCCGCCATGTGGTTCTACATCATTCTCGGTTCGTCGCTATTGATTTGGCTGATCCTCTCCTGGTTCGTGCCGGCATGGGTGGGTCTGGTGGATACCGGCCTCTGGGTGCTTCGCGGCGGCCTGGCGCTGCTCGGGCTATTGGGCGCCATCCTCGCCCTGCTGCTCTACCTGAAAAAGCAAAAGGAAAAGAAGGCGCAGGCACAGCCCGTTGCCGATACCGGCGCCACCGTGGAGGAACTCATCGCAGTGGTAAAGCAGGCGGAGACGCGCCTTGCCACCAGCCAGTTCGCCAAAGGCCAGAAGCTGGCGGAATTGCCGCTCTATTTCGTGATCGGCGAGACCGCCACCACCAAGACCAGCATGATGGTGCATAGCGGCCTTGAACCCGAACTCCTGGCCGGCCTCGTCTACCAGGAAACCGCCATCGTCGGCACGCGCGCCGCCAACATCTGGTATGCGCGTGGCGCAGTCTTCGCGGAAGTCGCCGGGCGCATCCTCGATAGCCCGGACCAATGGATGAAATTCGTTCAACGGTTGCGCCCCGGCAAGGGTTCCAAGGCCACCGGCGCAGGGGAACAGGCGCCCCGCGCGGTGATCGTCTGCGTGAACAGCGAGATCTTCCTGCAGCCGAACGCCAACGATCTTCTACAGGCCCAATCCCGCAAGATCCACGCCCGTCTGCTAGAGCTGGCCCAGACCCTCGGCATCCGCTTCCCCGTCTACGTTGTATTCACGAAAACGGACCGTATCGCTTACTTCACCGAGTTTGTCGCGCACCTCACCAATGAGGAGGCGGGCCAGGTGGTGGGCGTTACCCTGCCCTACGTGGACGCGCTCAGCATGGGCGTTTACGCGCAGGAGCAGACGCGCCGCGTATCCGATTCCTTTAACCGGCTTTTCCGCTCCGTGGCCGATAAGCGCCCTATGCTCATCCGGCGCGAACCGGAAGAGCGCGTGCAGCCCAACGTCTATGAGTTCCCACGCGAGTTCCGCAAGGTGCAGAACGCGCTCGTGAGCTTTCTCGTCGATCTCTGCCGGCCCAGCCAGCTCTCCGTCGGGCCGTTCCTGCGCGGCTATTACTTCGGCGGCATCCGCCCGGTCTTCATTACGGATGTCATCCCCTCGCAGCCGAAGCAGGCTTCGCAACAGGTGGATTTTAGTGAAGCCACCAGCATGTTCAACGCCGCCCAGATGCAGCAGATGCTTCAGCAGGCGCAGGCTCCGAAGGCCACCGGCGCCCGCCGGGTGCCCCAATGGGTCTTTTTCTCCCAGTTCTTCAATCGAATTCTTTTGGGAGATCAGAACGCCCTGCGCGCCTCTTCCACAAGTACGCAGAAGAGCAAGCTCACACGCGCCATCTACGCCTCCATCGCCGGCGTCTGTCTGCTCTACAGCATCTTCCTGGTGATCTCGTTCTTCAAGAACCGGGCCATGGAGCAGACGGTGATCCAGGCCGTCCGCCAGCTCCCGGTGGATGCGAACCCCGGCGGGCAGCTCGCCACCCTCGACCAGCTCACGCGCCTCGAACAGGTGCGCGCCTCGCTTGTCGAACTCGCCGATCATCAACGCAACGGCAAGCCGTTGATGATGCGCTGGGGCATCTATGCAGGCGACAAGATTTTCCCTCTCGCCCGCCGCGCCTACTTCCAGAAGTTCAAACAGTTACTGCTCGCCGGCACCCAGGCCAACATGCAGCAACATCTTGCTTCCCGCCAAGGGGAGCCCGACGCGGAAGGTTATCGCTATTCTTACGACACTCTGAAGGCGTACCTCATCACCACGTCCCACCCGGATAAGAGCAAGGACAACCAATCTTTCCTGCCGCCGGTCTTGATGGAGCGCTGGCTTCAGAGCCAGCAGCTCGATGCCGAGCGTACCGATCTCGCACGCAGGCAGTTTGAGTTCTACACCGCGGAACTGCAATACGAAAGCCCTTATCCGCCGGATAACGATAAGGACGCCATCGCACGCGCGCGCGCCTATCTTTCCAGTTCTCAGCCCATTGAGCGCATCTATCAGTTCATGCTTTCCGAAGCCGGCAAGAAATCCGGCGCGGTCAATTTCAATAAGCTGTACCCCTCGGCCGCGCGCGTGATGAACGTCTCCAAAGTGGTGAACGGCGCCTTCACCAAGCCTGGGTATGAGTTCATGATGGGCGCGCTCAAGAACATCCAGCAGTACATTTCCGGCGAGGAATGGGTGCTCGGCCCCCAAAGCGGACCCGCCCCCAACGCCAAGGAACTCGAAGCCCAGATTAAGGCGCGCTACTACAGCGATTTCACAAAGGAATGGCGCGATTTTATCGCGAGCGCCAGCATCCTTCGCTACGCCAGTCTCAAGGACGCCGCTGGCAAGCTTTCCGTCTTCGCCGCCAACTCCTCGCCTCTGCTCGCCTTCTTTTCCGTGGTCTCCCGCAATACGGCGGTGGAAGATAAGGAACTGGCTAATCTCTTCCAGCCGCCGCAGTTCATTGTTCCGCCGAATGCCGGGGATAAGCCCGTGGGCAGCGTCAACCAGCCCTATATGGCCGGACTGGCCGCGCTACAAACTTCCGTCGAAGCCGCAAGCAACGCCCCGGCCAGCGACAAGATGGCCGCTCAGGCAACCCTCGGCTCCGCCACAAATGCCAAGAATGCTGCTCGCGGGATTGCACAGAACTTCGTCGTCGATGCGGCCGGCCGCGTCGATGCCATGTCGCAGAAGCTGCTCGAAGACCCCATCACCAACGCGGAAGCGCTTATTCGCGCGCTCGGTCCCGCGGAGATGAACGGCAAGGGCGCGGGCTTCTGCCAAGTCATCAGCTCACTCTGGAACAAGTATCCTTTCAGCGCGAACCTCAGTTCTGCCCCGGCTTCGCTCGAAGACGTGAATGCCGTCTTCCAGCCCGGCAGCGGCGCGCTCTGGACCTTCTACCAGACCGCCCTCGCCTCTTCGATCGAAAACCAGGCCGGGCGTTATGTGGCCAAACCGGATGCCGAGGGGCCCATCAACCCGAGCTTCCTCACCTATTTCAACGAAATGGCCAGGGTAAGCGCAGCCTTCTACCCAGGCGGCTCCACCACGCCTTCGGTGAACTACACGCTCTCCGCCCTGCCCATGGGAGAACTTCGCGCGGCGGATATCACCATTGGCGGCGCCACCATGAAGGCAACCGGCCGCGGCGGTCAATCCCACGACTTCACATGGCCCGGCCAATCGCCGTATGCCGTGGATGTCAAGGTCGACCTCGGCGGTAGCGCGCTGACGCTTTGGAGCAGCCAGGGCTTGTGGGAGCTTTACAAATACTTCCGCACCGCGAATGAATGGGACGGTCAAAACAACTTGACCTACAACTACAGCCAGGTTGGCGCGGGGTCGCAGCCAATCCGCCTGCCCTCCGGCCAACCGCTCATCGTGAAGTGGAATCTCAACATGAAGGGCGCGCCCCCGGTGTTGCGGGACCGCTATCTCGCCAACCTCCGCTGCGTTTCCAGGGTGGCCCGCTAAGGGCCGCCCTGGAAGGCAGCGTGGTCATGACGTGAGATTCGATTTACTGCACATTCTCCTGCGGATTCGATCGCGTGCTTGCCACCACTTCCACCAGGCCCACGATATCACCCAAACTATCGTAGACCGGAGCCAGCACGGAGATCATGTTCTGCCGGAGGCGGACCGTCCGGCGCTGGCCACTTTCGAGGACAGCCTTCATTTCCTCGGGCATCGGTTGGTGAAGATCGCCCCACTTCCAGAACT
>JADYZL010000565.1 GCA_020853155.1 Bryobacterales bacterium | reverse complement strand
TCCATTGGCGCGCGGCAATATGGGCAGACAGGGGCGCTCATTGGCGCTGCCGCTCCTGATACAGGAAGCTATAGCGGCCGATCCGCAGCAGTTCGCGATTCTCCAGCAGTTTCTGTTTGATGGGCTGGCCGGAGGCATACACAGGTCCGTGCGCCACCACCCATACGCGCGAGCCACGCATTTCGAACGTGGCATGGAGTTCCTGGATGGCGAGGTCCTTGAAGAGATAGATGTCACAGCCCTGGCTGCGGCCGAGCGTGGTGAGGGGCTTGTAGAGAATGAATTGCTTGCCGGCGAGCGGCCCGGCGGAAACGTAGAGCCATCGATCTTTGAGCGCGCTCTCGACGAGGCCGATCGCCACGCCGGTGGCCAAGCCGAACAGCCCGAACCCGACGCCGCGGGACAGCGCGCCGGAATCCATGGCCATGGCGATGGGATCGAAGAGCACGCCACCGATGCCGGCTCCGAGCATCCCCCCCAGCAAGCCATAGAGCAGCTTCTTGCCGCTCAGGCCGACCACCCCATACACCAAGCCTGCGCTCGCGCCGAACAGAACCCAGGCCAGCGCGCGGCAGGCCCACCAGGCGGGCGATTCCGGCGTTAGCGTGCCAGACCCCGCGACGATTGCAAGCAGGATGTTGTAAAAGATATTCGCGAGGAAGTTGAAGATGAACCCGAGCGGGATGCCGAGGCCGAGGGCAATCGTGCCGCGAATGAGTGCCTTGCGGGTGGAACGCTCCACGACGCTTTCCGCCATGGCGCAACCGGTGCATAAGGCCGCGACCACGGACGGAATCATCAGCAGATCCGCCCAGTTGGATTCGAGGCCGTCTTGAAAGAAAGGTTCGACAACGCCCCATCCCGCCAGCGCCCCGAGTAACCCCGCCGCGCCGAGGTAGAACCAACTGCGCAGGAACAGCTTGCCTTTCCCTTCGGCCTGCGGCAGTTCCGCGGATGCTGTGTCCCGGATATTGCCATAGGTCCGGGAAGCGGTCTCGGTTCCGGGTGCGGAAACTTCCGCCAGGGGAGCGTCCGCGGGACCGGCGATTGCAACCTGTTCGAGGTCTTCGGCGGTAATGCGAATTCTGCCGGGCTCTTCGTTCATGCGGCCTTCCTTCTCTATCGCCGGCGCATCCTCGCGAGAGGGGTTCGCGCCTGCCGGCAAGCGCAGGTCACGGTGTTTTCGCGGGTGGGTTCGCGGGCGGTTCCGCCGGCGGGCGCTGCTCTTCCAACTGGCGCTGCCGTGCGCGATCGAGAGCAGACTGCACTTCCCTGGGAGAGAGCAGCCGCCCGTCCGGCAGGGAATACATCACGATGGTCCGGGGCAGCAGCAGGACACCCCCCGCGACGCCGGCGATGAACACAACGCCGAGTGCGAGCAACAGAAACAATTTGCGGGTGAGTGAAGACCTTCGGGATTTCGGCGACGCATCCGGTTCGCTCGCCCCTAACCTGCGCTGCGCGGGCGCTTCCTCCACGCTCACGATTTCACCGGGTTCTTCGCCCTCGATGGGAGCATCCGCGGCGGCGGTCTCGATCAGGCGAATCTCGCGCACCCGGGTGACTTTGCCGTCTACCCAGCCGAAGCAGCCTTCTTCATCCGAGTGCGGATCATAGACCCAGGCCACCTGCGTTGAGGCGGAGAAGAAATTCTCGTGAATAAACAGGTCCTGGCGCGAAAGGAAGATGCCGAAGCCGGGATGCGAGTGATACCAGCCAACGATCCGCTTTTCGGGGAACTCGCGATCTTTGACGGCATAGATGTGCGCCCAGGTCTCCTGCGTAAATGTGACATGAGCGCCGCCTTTCGCCGCCCCCTCGCCTTCAATGGAAGCCTCAATCAAGGTGACTCCCGCCGCCTCTTCGCCAATCAGCACGCCACAGATTTCCGCATTCATCTCGGAGCGGGCATGACGGTGGATACGCTGCACAACACTAGCCGCGATGGCGACGCGCGCGGTTGCCGCCAACATCTCCGGGGTGATCTCCGCAGGTGGATTGACGGGCGCCGGGCTCGGGTCTGAACCATTCGTCCGCTCTTTCATACCGCCTCCTCCACGAGCGATTGCAGCACTTGCGGAGCATCGCCTTCCATGACGTACGCCACCTCAGCACCGTCGGAGCGCGCGATGAACACATCGTAAAGCGGCAAGCCCCATTCGGACATGCGCCGCGCGGCCCATTCGGGGTTCACCTCGAGATCCTGCCGGGTGAATCCGTGGCGGGTGACCACTTCGCGAAGGGCTCCATCGGCGGGATCGCGCCCCTGGTCGTAAGAGATGCTGCCGAGAGGAGCGAAATACTCCTGGGCGGCGCCAGTCTCTGGATGCACCAGCTTCCAGATGATATCCCGGCTGAACTCGATGGTGACGTCGTCCGACGCCAGATCGCGGCTGGCCAGGTTCAGCAGCGCCTCCGCCGTGAGGCGATCGGACCGTTCGTTCACGCGCACCACGCGGTCGAATACGTAGTGGCTTTGGCAATCCGGATCCGGCGTGTACTCGGTAACGTAACTCGTGTGATGGAGGCCCTCGAACACGTAGCCCTTGCCGCTGAGGGTGGGAAGCCCGTGCAGCAACTTCAGCGCTTCCTGCACCTGGATTCCCGCGATCACCGAGGAGGTGGTTGGCGTGGTGGGCACCTTCCCCTGTTCTTCATCGGCGCGCGTGAGCAGATTGCAGGACATTCGCCGGTCGAGGATTGCCCAATCCACTTCGCCGAGGGTGCATTCATAGCACGCAGGCTTGCCGGATTCGAAGACGCGCGCAACGCCGTTCACACCCTCGATGGCGCCATCCACCCAGGGCTTGCCCATCTTCCAGGCGGAGCGGTTGAGGAAGAGCCGCGCTTCGCGATTATCCAGACCGCCCAGAATGACATCCGCCCAATCGAAGACGCCGAGACCGAGTTGCTGCACAACATTGGCGCGCACACCGAGGACCTGGGCTTGGGGATAGAGGCAGCGCACGGCCGCAGCCGCCGCTTCGGCCTTGTCGCGGCCGATATCGCTTTCGCGAAAGAGAACGCCGCGGGAGAGGTTGGAGACTTCGATTCGGTCCAGATCCACAACCAGGATACGCCGGAAGCCGAGCAGCGCCAGGTTCTTGAGGATTTCATTGCCGAGCGCCCCGGCGCCCACGACCAGCACGCGCGCCGAGGCAATACGCTCCTGATTCCACCAACCCAGGAGGCGGAGGCGGCTGAATCGGTCTTCCGCCATATCGCCGGAAGCGACGCGGATCGGCTCGAGAGGCGGCATGGCGGTTAACCGGCGGTAATTTCCGGTTGCAGGCGCAGGATGTCTCCGTCGGCGACGGCGGCTTCGGCGAGGGTTTGCGCATCGAGAATCTGGCGGCCGCTGTTCTTGTGGTGAAACTTGTAGCTGAGCGGCGCGCCATCCGGCCCGTTCTTCGGCAATTGCAACTTGTCGACGAGCACGGCGATGATCTTGCTTGCGACGGCGTCGTCGGGCAATTCCACCGGCACGCGTTTATTCTCCGTGGAATCAAACACGGTTACATTGATTACGGCCATCCTGCTATCCCTTTCGTGCGCGGCTAGCGGCCCCCATCTGCCGGGGAGAGCCCTGCGCTCTTTGGCCCGAACGCCGCCTGGTGCGCCTTGATCCAGCTTGCCATCAACTCCTTGCCGTTGGCTTGAAAATCCCAGGGCCCGCTATCGAGCAGAGCGTCGGCGCGCACGGCGAAATTCAAATTCTCCGCGTTGGGGTTGAAGCGCCGGTCCACCTTGTAACTGACGACACCCAGCAACTTTCCGTGCTCTTCGTACACCGGCCCGCCGCTATTGCCGGGGCTCACGGGTGCGGAAATCTGCACCATTTTCTCTTCATGGGTGCGCATCACGATGCCGGTGCTCAGCGAGAAGAAGTAACGCTCCGGATGGCCGATGACGAAAACATTCCTGCCGGCCTCGGCCTCGCTGAAGGGCGCGATGGGCTGCACAAAGGCGCTCTCGCCCGCGCCGCGCTTCATCCACACGAGGGCCAGATCAAGGTCTCTGTGGCGCGCCACAACGCGCGCCTGGCCGTAATCGCCCGCCTTCGAGAAGACCAGAATCGTTTCCGGCCGACCGCCCGGGTTCAACCAACTCTCTCCATCCACCACGTGCCGGTTCGTTGCCAGCAAGAACCCGCTCTTATCCGCGTGGAGCAGCAAGCCCGCGCCCACGGCCGCTGTCTCCAGATAGCTATCGGGCAGCTTCCAATTTCCCGAATCGGGGCTGAGGACGAAGACGAGCGGTGCGGTGCGCTGCGCCACCTGCTGGGCGGACATCGGTTCGGCGGAAGGAAGCTTTGGAAACTCCGGTAAATACTCCAGAGCGGGCAGGGACGATACGAAACGCATCGGCCGGGGCGCCAGAAAATATGCCATGCTAAAAAGAAGCGTTGTCAGCAAGCCGCTGGCGATCAGCAGGGAATTCAGCCAAGCCGCCCAGGCGTGCCTGAGTTTTGGAGAGTGGCTGCGGAGCGCGAGGCGAACCGCGAGAGCCACCAGGCAAAGCACCGGAAGCACAAGCACGAGTGGCAACGTGGCAAGGCGCAATCCCAGCGAGAGTGGAGGCTTTTGCGCCGCCGGCTCGGGCGAAGTCCCGGCTGGCGGAACAATGACATCCCGCACCTCTCGCGTTGTGACGACAATCTTCTCCATCGTCTAAACTTTGAGGATAATCTCCTTTGAGGATAATCGAGGAGCGGCATTCCCTCAACGTGCAAGGGACGATGCTGGTTTGAGAAAGACTGTCCGTCACGACGGAAGCGAGTTTCGCGATCCCCCCGAATCTGAGCCAGTGAGGTGGCCCGTTTGAACGCAAATGGATCCGGCATTGAGAGTGCGGAGAGGGCACTGGAATCCTTGGACCGCGGCGCACTGTTGCTTACCGGCGCCACCGGCCTGGTGGGCGAGGCGCTGATCCCCTTGCTGCGCGTGGCGCATCCGCGGCGGCCCATCGTGGCGTTGACGCGCAACCCAGCCACCTTCGACGCCGTCGGCGTGCTCGCAATCCGGGCAGATCTCTCGCTCCCCGGCCTCGGGCTATCCACCGGCATGCGCGCGCTGCTGCGGGACCGCGTGACGCAGATTGTTCACTCCGCCGCCGATATCCGCTTCCGGATCACCGTGGAGGAATCCCGGCAGACCAACGTCGCGGGCACCCAGGAGATGCTCGCTCTGGCCGCGGAATGCAAGCACCTGGAGCGATTCCTTCAGGTGAGCACGATCTACGCCGCCGGCAAGACGCCGGGCACGATCTACGAAGAACCTCTCGATGGCCGCGCGGGCTTCGTGAACGCTTATCAGCAGACTAAGAACGAAGCCGAGGCCCTGGTGCTCGAAGCGATGGGGCGAATCCCAGCCGCCATCGCCCGGCTCAGCAGCTTGATCGGCGCGAGTTCCGGGCGCGTCCACCAGTTCAACTATTTTCACCAGACCATCAAGGCGATTCCCTGGAATCCGCTGCCAGCCATACCGGCGGACCCCACGGCGATCATCGACATGGCAGCTTCCGATTGGACGGGCCGGGCCCTCCACTATCTCTACGAGCATTGCTTCGAGCCGGGACGCATCTACCACGTTTGCGCGGGACCGGAACGGGCGTGGAGCGTCGCCCAATTGCTCGACAGCACCTACGAGGTCTTCGAAAGCCACCATCCCACGCTTCGCTTGCGCCGCCGCCCGCGCATGGTGACTTTCGACGAGTTCGAGCGGGTTCTGGCGAAGATCCGCCACCGGATTCCCTCGGCCCTTGACCAATGGCTGGACGCGCTCTTTTCGTTCCTCCCGCATCTTTCGATGCAGCAGCGCTTCGACAATTCGCGCACCGAACCGCTTCTCGCGCGACAGGTGCCCTTCCCCTCGCTCGATTCCTATTACAAGCAGGTGGTGGAATACTGCGTGGCGAGCAACTGGGGCCGCAGCGAACCGGAACCCGAGCCGGTGATGGCGCGCGTTTAGTTCGCGTGGCGCTCAAAACAAGTGCCTGAGCAGGCGGCGCGCGGCCCTTCGCTATCCTTAGCCTTATGCAGACGGTATTGGTGAATCGCCGCGCGGCGGCCCGGCTTGAGCGGGGGCATCCTTGGGTGTTCCGCTCCGATCTCGCGGGGGAACCGGACGCGCCGGCCGCTTCCGTGGTGCGGGTACAATTGGCCTCAGGGAAACCGCTGGGGACGGCGCACTACAGCAGCACCTCGCAAATCGCCCTCCGGATGCTGGCGGAACGCGACGCGGTGATCGACGAGGCGTTTCTTACGCAGCGCATCGCCGCCGCGTTTGCGCTACGACAGCGGATTGTTCGTGATTCGGATTCCTATCGCCTTATTTATGGCGAAGCGGATTTTCTGCCCGGCTTGGTGGTGGATCGCTACGCGGATTGCCTCGCGATCCAGACGCTCAACCAGGGAATGGACGCCTTGCAGCCGCTCATCGTGAAGGGGCTCCGCGATCTGCTTCAGCTGCGGGCGATTATCGAGAAGAACGAAGCGCAAACGCGTTCACTCGAAGGGCTCCCGCTGCGATCCGGCGTGGTTGACGGCACGCTCGACGGCCCGGTTTCGATTACGCTTAACGGCCTGCGCTTTGAAGTGGATCTGCTGGGCGGGCAAAAGACGGGATTCTTTCTCGATCAACGCGAAAACTATGCCGCCATCCGGCGCTTCGGACGCGGTCGCGCGCTCGATTGCTTCACCTATGGGGGCGGCTTCGCGCTGCATCTGGCATCGGTCTGCGAATCGGTGGAAGCGGTGGATTCTTCCGCCGGGGCCGTCGCGCGCGCCCGCCGAAACGCGGAAGAGAACGGGCTCGGTAATGTGAGCGTCCGCGAAGCCGACGTCTTCCAACTGCTGGCCAGCTATCAAGCTGCCCGGCGCAGCTTCGAAACGATCGTCCTCGACCCGCCGGCCTTCGCGAAGAGCCGCCATCGCAAGGAGG
>JADYZL010000564.1 GCA_020853155.1 Bryobacterales bacterium | reverse complement strand
TATCCAGATACTCCAGCGCCTCCTCGCCGTTTTCCGTGTTCTGCACGTTGTAGCCCTGGCAGCGGAGCAGCACCTCGAGGTAACTTCGTACTTCCGGTTCGTCTTCGACGACGAGAATTGTTTCATTCTTGCTGTTTGCGCGCACTCCATCCTCCGATTCACTCTTGTTTTTACTGTCCGCCCGCGTAACTGCTCACGGGCTCCAAATCATGCGGAACGGCCTCCTGCGGGTGGAAAGGGAGCACAAAGGAGAACGTGGTGCCTTTCTCCCTGGTTTCGGCCCAGATCTCTCCGTGATGCGCACGGAGGATCATCTTGCAGATGGCCAACCCCAAGCCTCCACCCGACCGGTCGCCGGCGTTCCCGTAGGAGACGTACTCCTCGAAGATGTTCTGTAAATGTTCGGGCGCCACTCCCGGCCCCGAATCGTTGATATCCACCCGGTAGCCGGCCGTTACCCGGTCTCCGGCGGTGGAAACATGCCCGGCCGGACTTGGAACCGAGTATCCGCGGACGGCAATGACGCTGTTCCGGGGGGAGAACTTGCACGCATTCTCCAGCAGATTGACCAACACCTGCTCAATCTGGTTCGGTTCCACATACAATGGCTGGCTTGGAGGAGTTGTGTCCACCTCGAGCGTCAGATTCTTCTCGAGGGCGAAAAAGCGTACCTCATCCACGCTGCGCTCGATGCAGCTTTCGATGTCGGTCCGCTTCAGTTCGTACTTTCGCTCCAGTTGCTTTCCCGCGGTCAACTGGAACATGGCCGAAGCCATGCGGTTCAATTTCTTGAGGCTGTGCTCGATGCGCTGCAACAATTCACGCTGGCCGCTGGTGAGCGATCCGAACTGTTCTTCGAGCAGCAAACCGCAGTACCCGCTGGCGGCGGTCAGCGGAGCGCGCAGATCATGGGCGGAGCGGGCCCAGAAATTCGTACGGTCGTCTTCCATCTCCTGCAACCGGAGCGTGGAATGCAGCAGACACTCGAGCAGGGCATCGCGGTCCGCCTTCATCGGATCGCTGGGCTCCTGTCCCTGGTTGTTGAGGCGGCCGATGAGATGGGCGAGGAAAACTTCGAGAGCGGCCGGACTCACCGGCTTCAACAAAGTGGTTGCTCCGGCGTGAGGAAACCGGTCGAGAAACGCTTTGAGAGAGTTGCGCCGGACCAGGAAGACATCCACTCCTGGAGACCGGCTCTCGGGAATCCGCGGCTTGGCGTCGAGGTCCCAAATATGCATTTCCGCTTCGACGGCTTGTTCAGCTTCGGCTAATACAACGTCGCAATGGTCAAGAGGAAGTTTCGCCACCACTTCCTGACACAGCGGCAAAAGTGACCGGTCTTTCGTAATCAGTGCTATTCGCACACTATTCCTCATCCCCAGGACATCTTGTTCTTCCCAGAAGCCGCGCCTGTAGTCAAACTTGTCCGATACCGAAAAATTTACAGGAAATCCCGGATTTTGAACAGGGGGGAATTTCCCCCCTCCCCCCGAACCCGCAAAGTCTTGGTACTAAAACCTTTAAAATGGGAACAACGGTCTAGCCGGCATAGGGTTGAGGGGGGGCCGTCAAGCACAATTGAGGGGAGAAGAACCAGCGAACTCTCAGGATGCAAAGCGTTCTTCCGCGGCGATCGCCGTCACCCGTTTCCGGTCATGAGTTCCGATCTTGGCATAGAGACTGCGCACGTGCCAGCGTACGGTTTCCCGGCTGATGAACAGCTTTTCCGCGATCTTCCGGTTGTTGTAGCCCTGGCCGATCAACTGCAAAACCTCCCGTTCGCGCGGCGTCAAGCGCCTGGACGAAGAGGCGGATAGAAGCTTGCGGATGGCATTGGAAAGCACGATCCGCGAGAACCACAACTCGCCTGATGCCACGGCGTGTAAAGCACGGTGCATGTCCGAAGTGGACATGTCGGTCCATAAGACCCCCGAACATCCCAGTTGCAGCAAGTCCAGTTCGGGAACACGATTGGTCGCGGTGTTGCAGAAAGCAAGTATCTTGTTGAGATGTCCCTCACCGGAAAACTCGAGAAGAAAGCCCGGATCGAGCGACAGGATGAATTGTTCGGAGGCAATCAGCAGGCAGGGTCCAAGCTTATGGCAACCGGCAAGAATTTCGGAAGGCTCCCCCTTCAGTTCAAGGATCGTAAATTCCGAGGATGCGTTCAGTTGCTTGACAAAACTTGCCGGAAGACCGGCGGCTATCACGAGAGGTGATCGAGTGGAAGTCCGCCTGGTGTGATTCACCGCGGTTTCCACCATTTCCTCCGATACCATACACACCTCCCCCACTCACGCATCCGTGTGCGTGAATTTTAAGCACTTTCTTACGAGATCACCCCCAGAGTACTTGAATCTCCAGCCTGTGTAAAGACCGGAAGTACTAGGACTTCCAATGCTTTCGGCGCCTGGTACTGGAACTCCTTCTCTCCCCAAACTCTATCAAAAAAAGAAGTTTTGCCGGATATATGCCCGGTAGTACCTCCCACCCGCGCCAACTGGAAACTTTACGGCTTTGTGGTAACGCTTCCCAAACGATTGGTCAGAGTGACCGATTCCAGGCTGAGTGTACTGGCGTCGCCTTGTACGGTGAACTGTTGGGAGAAGGTGAATTGACTGCCGTATTGAGAGGCGGATGCCGGATCCTGGAACCAGGCATTGAACATGCTTTCCACGGGAATCGTGACTTCAGGCGTCTGTAAAGTCGCCCCTCCCGAGGCCGAGAACCGGAATACCGCCTGAGTGACCTCGCGAGCCGTGGCGTAGCCTGTCACCTGTATGGTCAAGTTTGAGGCCGACCGGGTGAACGACACGCGTTGGATCACCGGAGCGGCTCGTTCGACACGGGTCGTGAAGGCAGGCGCCGGGTCCGGCGTCACATCGACACCGGAAACCTGTAGCGCCGCCGTCAGCCGCAAAGTTCCCGCGACGGTCCCGGTCTGCAGCCCGAGTTGATCCACGGGGAAAACGGCCCCGGTGGTATTTGCGGGAATAGTGAAAGCAACGCTCCGGCCCCCGGTGGAGAACTGGATCGACGCATCACCGGCTCCGGAATCGGGCACGAAGCCCAGATTCAACTGGCCGGCCAGATCCACGGGGAAGGGAGCCGCCAGGGCAAGCTGAATTTTCGGCTGGCTGGCCGCATTCGAGGTTGCCGGAAGCCCGCTCAGCGTGAGGTCCGGCAGTTTCACTCCGATCGTCATGCGAAACAGATCCACGGCGGTGGCGCGCGTTGAATCCGTGACGCGGAGGGTGAAGGTGAAAGAGCCCGGAACCTTCGGCGTGCCGCTGAGTTCCCCCGTTGCCGCGTCGATCGCCAGACCGTCAGGCAGCCCGTTGGCGGACCACGCATATGGCGGAATTCCTCCGGATGCGGCGATATTCTGCGAAAAAGGTATACCTACAACGCCGGGGGAAAGATCACGCACGGTGATCAGGCTCAGAGGACTCGGATTGATGAGAACCGAAAATGACTTCGAAGCGGTCAGGGCGCCGGCATCACGTACCGTCACGGTGAAATTGAAAGTGCCTGCCCCAGTTGGAATGCCGGAAAGATTGCCTGTCTGCCCGTCGAGCGCCAATCCTGGAACCGAGCCGGCGGAAATCGTCCAAGAATAGGGCGAAGTTCCTCCAACCGCGGAAAAGCGCTGCACGTAAGCGCTGCCGGCTGTGCCGTTCGGCAGCGGTGAAGCGGTGAGAATATTGAGCTTGGGATTTTCCACCACCAGGGTGAACGATTTTGAGGTCTTGACGCCAAGACTGTCGGTCACCTGAATGGTAAAGGGGAAGCTTCCGGTAGCCTGTGGGGCGCCGCTGATGGTGGCGGAGGTGGGGTCGAATGTCAGCCCTCCTCCAGGCGATCCGGACAGCAGCGTCCACTGATACGGCGGAATTCCTCCCGTGGCCGAAAACGTCTGCGAATAGGCAAGCCCTACCGTGCCCGAGAACACCGCGCTGGTGGCAATCACGAGCGGCGCGGGATTCACGGTCAGAGTGAACGATTTCGAGGCATTGAGTCCCGAGCTGTCGGCCAGTTGTACGATGAACGTGAAGGCGCCGTTCGTGGTGGGCGTTCCGCTCAGAACGCCCGTGCCTGCATCGAGAGCCAGTCCAGGGGGAGCGAGCGCGGTGGACCAACGGTAAGGCGGCGTACCTCCACTGGCGGTAAGCAACAGTGTGTAGGCGGCGCCCACTACCCCCACAGGCAACGTCGAATCGTTCGCAATCGAGAAAGGCGGCAGGGTAACCGTTAGCTGGAAGGCCTTCTCGGCGGTGGTTTGCAGGCTGTCGGTGACGCGCACCGTAAAAGAGGCGGTCCCGGTGGCCGTGGGGATTCCCGAGATGATTCCGGTAGCCGGGTTCAGAGTGAGGCCGGCGGGCAGCGCGCCACTCGAAACCGTCCAGAAATAGGCGGGAGATCCACCCGAAGCAGTGAGGCTGAAGGTATAGGCTCTGCCGATAACGGCTGCTGTCAGGGTGTCGGTGAGGATGCTCACGGGGGGCGGCGTAACCGTGAACGTCAGCGGATTCGACTGCCCCCCATCCGCGTTTCGCACCTGAATCAGCGCCACTCCCGGCGACGCGAGCAGGTTCGCCGGCACGTTGGCCGACAATTGCGTGGCGGAAAAAAATGTCGTGGTGAGGGGTATGGATAGATTCCAGTACACCAAGGCATTGGGAGCGAAGTTGGAGCCCGTCAGTGTAATGCTGAGCGCCGCGC
>JADYZL010000563.1 GCA_020853155.1 Bryobacterales bacterium | reverse complement strand
CGGATCTGCCGGATCTGCATTTCGCCAACGATGTCAAAACGCTCCTCGATGCGCTCAATTCCGGGGTGATTGACGTGGCCTCCGTCGGGAATGCGGATCTGATTGCAGCCGCGCGGAGCGGGAAGACAGAGCTTTCCAACTTTCGGGTGCTGCAGGAAAACACAAGCATTCCCATGGACACGAAGGCGGAACAGGGCAGCACCCCTGCATTTCCGCTCGAAGCGTTCGTGAAGACCGGGGCAACCTCGGATAAGCTGGCGCAGCGCGTGGCGGATGCGCTCTACCGGATGAACGCCTCGAACGGCGCCGGCAAGGCGGCGATGCAATCGGCGGGCAACTTTGGCTGGACCGTGCCGCAGAATTACTCCGCCGTGGCCGAGGATCTCCGCGCCGCCGGCCTCGATCCCGCCCTCGCGGACGGCGGGACAAGACCGGAAGAAAGCATCTTTCATTCAAAGTATTGGCCTGTCGGCATGGGCTTCCTGGTCGCCCTCATCGCCCTCCTGTCTGCCGCGCTCCTCTACCGGCGCATGCGGGCTCGCGTGCGCAGCACGGAGGAGACGCTCGATGCGGCTAAGCAAGATCTGGTGCAATCCCAGCAAGCCCTCGCGCGGTCCGGCGAGATTCGCGCCAGTCTGCTTTCGAACTTCCGGCAGGATTTCCGCACGCCGCTTTCGGCTCTGCTCGAGATTTCCCGTCTGCTCCGCACCACACAGTTGAGTTCCGCACAGGCCGAGTATGTGAATGCCATCCGCGAGATGGCGCACAACCTGATGGGCAGCATCGGCAACGTGACGGATTTCGCAAGCCTCGAAGCGGGCGCCCTGCACACGGAGAAGCGCGATTTCGACCTGATGGAAGTGGTGGATAACGCCGTTCTCAACGTCTACGAACAAATGGGTGAGCACTTCGCGGAGCTCTCGGTTCAGGCCGATACGCAGGTGCATCGCTGGCTGAACGGAGACGCGGTGCGGTTGCGGCAGGTGCTGCAGAATCTGCTCCACAATGCCATGAAGTTTACGCGCTCGGGCGACGTGCTGCTGCACATCAGCCGCGAAGACGATCAGCCGGACGCAACTTCGGTGCGGTTCACGGTGATCGATACAGGCGTCGGGATGGATTCGAAGCAAGTGAAGAAGGTTTTCGAGCCTTACGTCGTGCAGCCGCGGGGCAAACAGGTTTCCCGCGGGCTCGGCCTGCCGCTCTGCAAGCGCCTGGTCGAGTTGTTGGGGGGGACGATCAGTGCCGAGAGCGCCTCCGGCAAGGGTTCCCAATTCAGTTTTGTGCTGCCCTTCCGCAAGCAGGCGCAGGATCCCGTGATGCTCGACGACGATGTGAGCCGCATCCGGAACAGCCGTGTGCTGCTCATCGGCGGGCGCGAAATCTCGCGGCGCATTCTGCAGTATTACCTCCATAGCTGGGGCGCGCAGGTGGTCTATGCGGATCGCTTCGAAACGTCGCTCGACGTCATGCGGGAAGCGGTGGAGAAGAACCAGAGGTTCGATGTCGTGCTCTGCCCGGCCTTCGTTGCGGATCGCAACGCGGTGGAACTGGTGGCCACGGTTCGCGACCGGCCGGAACTTGATGGCATTCCGTTCGTCGTGATTGCCTCCCGCCAGGAATGCGAAGCCCTGCCGCAACTGGAGCAGTTGGCGGGGCTGATTCGCATTGAACGGCCGGTGCGGCGCGGGGATCTGGTGCTTAAGATGGTGGAGGCGCTGCGCATGGAAGTGCCGGACCGGCTCTGGAAAGATCCTTCCGACTACGACCGCGAAGAAATCTACAAGCTCGATATCGAGTTCTCCGATTCCAAGATCAAGCGCGGCAGCGTGCTGGTGGCCGATTCCAACTCCATCCATCAGCGGGCGGTGGCGCTGGTTCTCGATCGCATGGGCTACAACGTGGATACCGCGATCAGTGTCGCGGAGACCGCGAAACGGCTGCAATCGGGACGCTACGATATCGCATTCCTCGAAACCCGGCTCACCGATGGGGATACGTTCAAACTCGTGGGCGACTTGCGAGGCCGCGAGAACAAGACGCTTCGCCTCCCAATCATCGGCATGCTGGCCGAAGCGCAAGAGGGTGAGCGCGAGCATTGTCTGCTCGCGGGAATGGACGACTCCATGTTGAAGCCGCTCGATATGGAGACCATCGCGCGCACCATGCGCCGGTGGACGCGCAAACAGCCGCAGCGCCAGAACGCCGCCGATGCCGGTATCCGGCAGCGGGAAATGACGGCCTAGCCGCGGCGCAGCGAACACGCCATCGTGGGAGGGGACGCATCTTGAGCGGGTGAGGCCGAACTCCTGCCGCAGCCGCTGCCGCGATCGCCGGGATCCCGTTTCGCGGCAGGTTTGTGATAGCGTGGCCAAGCATGAAGAGGGAACGGACAACCAGAAGGAGTTTCTTGGGCGCCGGCGCCGCCGGGGCTTCCGCATTCGCTGCAAGCTGCTCCGGCAATCGGCAGGAAGCACCGAAAGCCCCGAATATTCTTTTTGTGATCGCCGACGATTGGTCCTATCCCCATGCAGGGGCGTATGGAGACCGGGGCATTCGCACTCCGGCGTTTGACCGGGTGGCGCGGGAAGGGGTGCTTTTCACCAATTCCTTCTGCGCGTCGCCATCCTGCACTCCTTCCCGAAGCGCCGTGCTCAGCGGCCGGCCCATCTACAATTGCGGCGAAGCCGGAGTTCTCTACGGCAGCATCCCCAAGGATCTGCCGCTCTTCACCCACGCGCTTGAGGATGGCGGCTATTTCGTCGGGTATACGGGGAAAGGTTGGGGGCCCGGCGATCCGGAGGCCCTGGGCGTGAAACGATCCCCCACCGGCAAGGCATTTCAGAGCCGCCGGCATCCCGCGGGCATTCGCGCGGGGCTCGACCCGCGGGATTACGCCGCCAATTTCGCCGATTTTTTGGCTGAACGCCCGAAGGAGAAACCCTTCTTCTTTTGGCTGGGCTCCACCGAACCGCATCGCGTGTACGCTCTTGGCGCCGGGCTCGGCATTGGCAAGAAACTGAGCGACGTGAAAGTCCCGCCTCAATGGCCGGATGTGGAGGTGATTGAGAGCGACATCCTCGACTACTACTCGGAAGTGGAATGGATGGATCAACAGGTTGCCAAGGCGCTCGATGCCTTGGAGAAGACCGGGGAACTTGAGAACACCGTCGTGGTCATCACGAGCGACAACGGGATGCCGTTTCCCCGGGCGAAAGTGAATCTCTACGATGCGGGCACGCACATGCCGCTAGCAATTCGTTGGGGGAAGCGTGCCCCCGGCGGCAGGGTGGTGGACGACTTCGTGAGCCACACGGACCTTGCCTCGACTTTTCTCGAAGCGGCCGGTTTACCCGCGCTGCCGGGGTCCACCGGCAGAAGTCTGGTTCCGCTGTTGACCTCGAAGAGGAATGGCACGATCGACCCCGAGCGGGAGTATGTCGTGACGGCGCTGGAGCGGCACACCATGTGCCGGCCGGACGGCGCTACATATCCGATGAGGGCGTTGCGGACAAGAGACTTCCTTTACATCCGCAACTTCGAGCCCGATCGCTGGCCCACCGGAGGGCCGGATTTCATCTCATCTAACAAGGCCACGCACGGCGACGTGGATGGAGCGCCGACGAAGGATTTTTTTCTCGACCCGGCGAATCAGGCCAAATACCCACAGTTGTATGAACTGGGGTTTGGCAAGCGGCCCGCCGAAGAACTTTACAACGTGCGGAACGATCCCGCGCAGGTGAAGAACATTGCCGGGAGCCCCGCGGCGGTGGCGACGCTTAGCCGGTACCGGGACCGGTTGGAAACGATCCTGCGCGGGGATGGAGACCCTCGCATCGACGGGAAAGATCCGTGGCAGGCGTATCCATACCGCCAAACGAGAGGTTTTGGAGCCAGCATGAACCGGTCGCTTTCCCCGGAGGAACGGGAGAAGGCGGCGGGCGCCGGCACGCACAAACCGGAGTAGTCTCATCCACGGTGGGTGCGAAATGCCCCGCGAGTGGTTTCGCGCGGTGAGGGGCCCCGCGAGGCCGATTTATCCGATTGCGCGAACTGCTCTGTTGTTCTTGCCCCGTCGAGCCGATAAGTCCTAGAGATACCGCGGATGGACTCTAGGGCCAATTACCGAGTAGCAATACGTGGGCTCGCGCTGGGATGGCTTGCGCTCGTGCTGTCGTTATGGGCGTCGCCCGCGGGCGGACGCTATGGCTTTCGCGTCTACGAGCATCCGGATGGGCTCGAAGACCTTGTGATCCGGGACCTGCTGCAGGACCGGGCAGGGTTCTTGTGGATTGCCACGCATACCGGGTTGTATCGCTTCGACGGGCGCGATTTCCGGCGCTACACCACGAGCGAGGGTCTCGCCGACAACTGGATCACGAATCTCGCCGAGGATGCGCACGGTGTGCTTTGGGTCGCCACGGTGAAGGGGCTTTGCCGGCGGGACGGCAGCCGATTCGAGACGGTGCTTCAAGCACGTCGTTGGCTGCGGTTCCGCCCCAATACCGGAACTCCGATGGCGCCGGACGAGGAAGGGAACCTCTTCTTCTCCTCGAACGACGGATTGTTCGGCGCTTGGCAGGCTGAGGGCGGAACAGCGGATACGCTCGCGCCTCCGCTGCGCTTTCAAAGGATGGCCGGGACGGGCGGAGAGCACAGCTCAACGAGCGGACTATTTGTGGACGCGAAAGGCGCCATCTGGTACACGGGGCAGGGAGGAATCCTCTACCGGCAATCGCGCCTCACCGGACAACGGGAGGTGGTGGATTCCACACTGCCAGCGGAAACCTGGATCTCCCTGCTGGAAGACCGGAAAGGCGGAATCTGGCTGGCAGGCGCCTCCGGGGCAATCTACGCCCGGAAACCGGGGAGCCGCCGTTTTCACCGGGTGCCGATTGAATATAGCGGGCGAGGCCGGATTGGGCAGACGCGCGCCGGCGAGATCCTGGTTCCGTCTCAGTCTGGATTTTCCGTCGTAGAGGACTATGGCCGGAAGGTTGAGAAGATCGATGTCGCGAACGGGCTGCCGGGAGAAATGGTGGAGTGCTTCCTCGAGGATCGCGAAGGGACGATCTGGATTGGTTCCGTCGGCACCGGGTTGATTCGCTGGTTAGGGGGGAGGGCGTGGCGGCAATGGAAGCTCGCTGACGGGCTGCCGGGAAACTTCGTGACGCAAGTCACCCAGGCCCAGGACGGTGCGGCATGGGTGGGTACGTTGAAAGGTCTGGTGCGTTTCGACCCGCCGGAAGAGACCACGGATCCGGCGGAAGGGGCATCGGAGGGTGCAGATCCATCGCTGAACCCCCGGCCGGTTAATCTGCCGGCCGCGCTGGGGAAAGATCCGCCGGTGTATGCCGTTGGTCCCGAAACCGGAGGCGAGATATGGCTCTCCGTGACGCCGGGAAGCGCTCACGCATTCCAGCCGGCTACAGGGAAACTGACACGGTTTGCGGAAGATAAGCACGCGCCACTAGGGACGGTCTGCCACTTCCTGGAACACGGCGGCGCGATATGGATCGCCGGCACCGAGGGGCTTGGAGTGGTAAGGAATGTGGCCGGAGAGCGCAAACTCGAGCGCGTCTGGCCCCTGGATGGGAATGCCAGTGTTTATCGTCTGGACAAAGACTCGACGGGAGTCATCTGGGCGGCGACCTTGCGCGGCCTCCTGCGTATCGGTCCGGACGGTCCGCGTTTATTCGATCGCCGGGATGGCCTTCAGCAGGACGACGTGTTCGGTCTGAGCGTCGCGCCGGACGATTCGATTTGGATCCACTACCATCTCTCGTTGGGAGTTTCGCATCTGATTCTGAACGGCGGGAAACTCCGTGCCCGCCACTACCGGGAGGAGGATGGCCTTGCTTCGGACAAGGTGCTCTCGATCGTCGCGGATAGGAAGCACCGGGTCTGGGTGGGCACGGAGTTCGGCGTGAGCGCCCTCGATGGAAATCCGCCCTGGATTACGTTCAACCGGGATCATGGGCTTGTCTGGAATGATTGCAGTTTTGCCGCACTGGCGGTAGACCCCGCTGGGGCGCTTTGGATCGGAACCAGCAGAGGGCTTTCCCGCTTTTATCCCCCCGGACGAATCGAACGGCCCGCGCCCCAGGTCGCTTTAACCTCTCTGCGCATGGGAGGAGGTTCCGTGGATCTGGCGGCCTCGGGAGGCCGGATTCATACGCCCGCGGACCTCCGCATCTCTTTTGCGGCACTTCGCTTCTCCAATCAGAGCGCAATTCGTTTCCGGTACCGCCTGCTCGACGGGGGCGCCGGTAGCGGTTCCGAGTGGATCTACACGCGCGATCGCGAAGTCAACTTCGCCCGGCTGAGCCCCGGGCTCCACCGGTTCGAAGTGGAAGCCAGCGAGGGAGATGGACAGTGGTCCAGCCCGGCGTCGTCGGTCGAGATCCTCGTTCCCACGCCGTGGTGGCGGCAATGGTGGTCCATCGGAGTGATGTTCTGGGTTGTGCTGGCGGCCCTGCGTTTGGCCTGGAAGTGGCGCTATCATCGGATGCTTCGGCGGCAGGATCAATTGGAAAGCGCGGTGGGTGAGCGCACGCGGGAACTCGAAGTGCAGCGTGAACGAGCCGAGGCAGCCAGCAAGTTCAAAGATCAGATTCTGGCCAACGTGTCGCATGAGATTCGAACACCCCTGAACGGCATTGTCGGCTTCGCCAGTTTGATGCTGGAATCAAAGCTGGACGACGACCAGCGCGACCAGTTGCGCACGGTGTATGCTTCCGGGAAATCCCTCGTTGACATCATTGAAGATCTGCTGGATTTTGCATCGATCGAAGCGGGAGAGCTGAAGCTTGATCAGCGATTGATTTCGATGGCGGAGGTGGTGGACCAGACCACCCGCACACTTCGCTACGAAGCGGACCGGCAAGGGCTGGAGTTCCGCAGCCGGATCGGCGGCGATCTCCCCGCTCACCTTCTGGGGGACGATCACCGGCTGCGCCAGATCCTGCTGAATCTGCTCGGAAATGCGATCAAGTTCACCGAAGCGGGTTCGGTCGAGTTACGAGTGCGCTGCACGCATGCACCGCTCGAGCGGGTGAGTTCGGGATGCCTTGCGGAAACGGGCTCCGAACAAATCTGGGTGGAGTTCGAGGTGAGAGATACCGGGATTGGTATTTCCCCGGATGGCCTGGATCGGATCTTTGACCCCTTCCGGCAACTCGATGGAACCTCGCGGCGCGTGTATGGAGGAACGGGGCTGGGCCTCGCCACGGTGCGGCGGATTGTGGATGGCATGGGTGGGCGTATTGATGTCGAAAGTGCACTCGGCCGTGGCTCCACATTTCGTGTCATCCTTCCCATGGGGCTTCCCATGCCCGGCCAGGGGGAACCGTCGCCGCCTGACGAAGCCGAATCCGGCGGAGGCGCGCCCGTCTTCCGTCGCGTGCTGATTGCGGAGGACAACCCGGTTAACCAGAAGTTGCTGCACCGCATTCTCGCCAAGCGGGGGCTCGAAGTAGTGACCGTTGCCGATGGAAAAGCCGCGATGGAAACCGTCGCGCAGGAGCCATTCGATCTGATCCTGATGGATATCCAGATGCCGGTGATGGATGGGATCCAGGCCACGCGCCTCATCCGGGAAAGGGAGCGGACAGCGGGGTCGCGGCGAATTCCCGTGATCGCCGTGACGGCGAACGGAATGTTCCAGTGCAGGGAGGAATGCGCCGCCGTGGGAATGGATGGATATGTCGTGAAGCCATTCGGACCCGCGAATCTATTCGAGGCCATTGACAATGTGCATCGCCGGATCGCCAGTGCCGCGGGGAGCACGGAGCCGGAACCCACCTACCCGGCGGAACTCTGAAGGCCGGGCCGCGAATGGGGTGCGCTGCGACCCCGCTTTCGAGCCGGGCACAGTGCAAGTTGCGCCACAAGAACCGGCGGAGTGAACCAGGGAGTGGAGAGAGTGCGGCTCACTCTGAAATGATGGGAGCTGCAGCCATGGAAGAACCGGACCTCTCCATTTCGCCCTCCGCGCCATCGCGCTCCGGTCTGGAGCCGCGCTTCCCGCCGAAACCGGAGACTCCGGGCCAAGCGATCAAGACCGTTCTGCAAGTGCTCGTGTTTGCGGTGCTAGCGACGGTGGCTATGAACCTGTTCGCGCTTCTGGCCGCTGTGATTCCCAACATCCTACTGGTATCCGCAATGGCTGTATTCCAGGGAAGCCTTTCGGCCACCGCGCTCGCGATGCGCATATTTCATGAAGCGCCGCTGCTTGCGGTGGGCCTGCATTGGAATCCCATTGCCGGCAGGAATCTGGGCATCGGCCTGCTTCTGGGCGGGAGCGCCGGGGCGGTGGTCACCCTGCTCCCCGCGGCTTGGGGCGCGCTCCACTGGCAGCCGGCGGGGGAAACGTTTTCCTGGGGTGCGCTCGGAATGTTCCTCGTGCTGATTCTGTTCAGCGCCATTGGGGAAGAAGTGCTTTTCCGGGGTTTCCCATTGCAGCGATTACACGAAACCTTCGGCCCCGTCCCCGCCGTCCTCGTAACAAGCCTCGTGTTTGGGTGGATGCATGCCGGCAATCTCTCATTCACTTGGCTGGCGTTTGCGAACACGGTCCTTTGGGGGGCCGTATTTGCATGCGCGTGGCTGAAGAGCGGGGACCTTTGGCTGCCGATCGGGTTGCACACGGGCTGGAATTGGATGCTCCCGCTATTGGGCGTGGAATTGAGCGGGTTTACACTGGAGCTAACCGGCTACCGCCTGGTTGGAGAAGGGACTCTCTGGAACGGCGGAGCCTACGGACCCGAGGCCGGCATCCTCACCACGATGCTCGTTCCGGTATTGTTGTATGTACTTTGGCGCGCCCCGATTCGACGTAGCGACTGGCGTTTGCCGGCGCTTACGCCTTCGCG
>JADYZL010000562.1 GCA_020853155.1 Bryobacterales bacterium | reverse complement strand
CGTTTACGGGGCTCGTTTCGGCGACACCCATTTTGAGCTTTTCGAGCGTCGACGGTGCGTCGATCGCCTTTACCGGCGCCACCAACACGTTCCAGTTCATGCCAGGCATTGGAGGCATGGATTTCCGCGTAACCCTGAATAACGCAGATTGGCCGGGCGGAACGAATTCACTCATCGGCTATCTTGGAGACGTCAATGGAACCTGGACGATCGCCAACACGGGCGATCCCGCGGCTGTCTCCGGCACCGGGACCATGACGCTCTATAACCCCACGCAAACGGCTTCGCTGACGGGCGACTTGCAATGGCTCTCGATTGGCTCCGTCGGCGTCGGCGGCACCATCAACGTGGGCGGCAGCCTGAACTTCTTCAACCTCGTCCTCTCTGGCGTGGATGCGAACCTGCAGAAACTCGCGGATGCGGGCGGCGCTAAGGCGTCTGTCACTTTCCAAACGTTCAACGGTGGCGGGATCCTCGCTCCGGATGGACCGGAAGAATGCACCGGCTTGATCGGCCAGGTCCGTTGCGATGCGAACACCGATGCCAGCTACTCCGGCACTCTCGAAGCGCAGGTTCCCGAGCCCTCCACCATCCTGCTCAGCGGCGCCGCCCTGCTCGCCCTGGGCCTGATGCGGCGGCGCGGCGCGAAGCGCTCCTAAGACCTCAACGGGCATACACCCGCTATTGAGACGAACAGCCAACCGCGAAAGCGGTTGGCTGTTTCTGCGTTGAGGCACCACCTGGCGGCGCTTGACGTTTCGAGAAGTTTCGGGGCGACCGCGCGTCCCGGCCCCGATTCGCCGCGACGGTGAAGCAACCTTTGCTCTGTTGGAATTGGACGGAAGCCTGAATCCGCATCCGCCTAATGCAAGTCCCCTCGCCAAGTTTTGTCAACCACAACGGGTCACACTGCGCGCACCGGTGACTTTTGCTAGTTCTCAGGGAGTTCAAATCGATCCGCTGTATCGCCGACCCACTGCGCAAGGCGGGCAAGCAACTTCTTGCGAATCGCCGTATACCCATTATTGTGAGCTAGATTGGACAGCTCGTAAGGGTCCTCGTTCAGGTTGTACATCTGCCAAACTACCCCCTGAAAGCAAACCAGTTTCCAACCATCCTTAGTGACCAAACCGCGCCAAGGCTTGTTAATGCTGTTGGCATGTCCGGTGGGCACGACGCACTGCACGTAGGCGGAATCCGGTTCCGGTTTCCGCGCGTCTTGACGGCTTTGCAGCCGGTACGCCGAATAGTCGTATCCCTCCATCCAATTGGGCTTCTCAATGCCGCACAGACCTAGCGAAGTAGGTGCGACATCCACGCAACTTAGAGGCGCGATGGGCCGGTTGTTCAGAGCCCCTTCATAGCGCGGTTGAGCGCCCGTCAATATGAATGGCACCCGAAGGGATTCTTCCCAGGGAGACGTCTTGCGAAACTCACCGTGCGAGCCGTGCATATCTCCGTGATCGCTCATGATGACGAGGTGGGTGTTGAATGCGAGGTTCATTTCTTCGAGAGCCCGCTTTACGCGCGCGATGTTATGGTCCCAATTGGCGATCATCGCGTAATAACCCGCCAGTTCCCGGCGCGCCACCTCCTCGATGTGGCCACCCCTGGGCACATTCGGGCGCAATTCTATACGGCCAGGCGTGTAGCGCTCCATGAACTCTTCGGGCGCAACATAGGGATCGTGAGGAGGCTGCACCGAGAGAATCGCGAAGAACGGCCTGCCTTCCCCGGACTTCCTCTCTTCGGCGCGCTCCTTGATGTAACGGATGAGCAAGTTGGTCAGTTCGTCCGTCTCATACCCAGGCAACCGGTATTGAAATGCATCCTTGCCTTCGCCCCCATGCACCCAGCAATCCCATTGGCTGTTGTTGTTCTCGTAGCCAATCCAGGTATCGAAGCCTCCACGCTTCCGGGGATCGGTAATGAACTTGCCGGCCCGTCCATCTCGCTCATGCCAACCGCCAAGGTGCCATTTTCCAAAATAGGCGGTGTGGTAGCCAGCCGCCTTGAAGGGCTCCGCGATCGTTGGCTGACCGTCTGGAAGCGGATACTCATGGCCCGGCACACACTTGTGCGGATAACGGCTGGTAAGCACACTCCCGCGGTACGGACAGCAGAGAGGAAAGCCAGCCACGGCATTTACGAAATGGGAACCAAAGACCGAGCAGGTGTCGATCGTGGGCGTATAGGCATTGGGGTCTCCCATGCAGCCAAGCGCCTGGGCTCGATGCTGATCCGCAAAGAGCCAAATGACATTGGGGCGCTCTTCAGGTAAGTCCGTGGTCGTAGGCGGTGCTTGGAGCGCCTGCAGAGCGAGGGGTGCTCCAGCGGAGGGGAAGGCGGCGGACGCAGCACTAAACGATCCGTGAAGAAAGTTACGGCGATTCATTTTAGCTCCTGTGACAACTTCGTGATGGGATATCCACACGGTCAGCGAGAATGCCAACGCCTATGTCTTTCGCGTTGGCGCCTATCTGCTCTCCCCGCGCAGATCGGCGACCGAACTTAGCGCATCTCCCGGGATCCCGCACCTTGACCTGTCGTTGCACGCATGTAACACTGGACCGCAACCCGGAGGCGAAATCGGGACGTCAGAATAGGAATTTCAATGCGAACTGGATGATTCGCGGCTGATTTTGCTGCGAACTCACCACGCCGAACTGGGGATTCCCAAAATTGACGTTGGGAGCATTGAACACAGGAGAATTCAGCAGATTGAAGAACTCCGTGCGGAACTGCACGGTGTACTTTTCGCCAATGCGCGTGTTCTTGTTCAATGTCAGATCCACCTGGGAAGTGCCATGGGCACGGGTACCGCCAAACGTGCGGGGAGCGTTGCCGAAAGTGTAGCCGGAAGGATTCGAAAATACATCCGCGGACAGCCAGCGCTCCACGGTGGGATGCTCCTGGATCGGATTCGCGCCATTCCAGTTTGGGCGCTGGCCTCCACCTTGTGAGAAGGTATTGTTGGCAACGCTTGAAACGCCGAGAGGACTGCCATTAAAGACGGAGAACACTCCGCCCAACTCCCAGCCGCCGACAACTTTGCCGATGACCGTGTTCTGCGTCCTAAAGAAAGGCAACTCGTAGATACCGTTCACCAGCAGGCGGTGCGTCTGATCCTGGAAGGAAACACCCCAATCTGCCGCCAGGTTGTTCCAATTTTGTATTCCGCCGGCGCTTAGAGGTTCGCCGCTGAATGGGCCGGTGAACAAGTCCATCGTCTTTGAGAAGGCGTAAGATCCCAACAAGGTCAAACCTTTGTCAAAACGCCGCTCCACCCGGATCTGTAACGCGTGGTAGCTGGAATTGGCGAACGTGCGGTTGTTCGCGGTAACACCCTGAAACTGCGGATAGGGCCGCAGCAATTGGGCAACACTGACGTTCTTCTGCGAAAGCGCGCCTTCCAGAATCTGACCGCGAAATGGATTGGGCACGGTGCGGCGCAATCCATCACCAAGCGACAACACCTCATCCGGCAACTGATTGAGCGTTTGATTTGAAGACATCTTCAGCCCTCGAGTACCCACGTAACCCGTCTCCAGCAAAATGTTCCCCGGCATCTGCGTTTGGATGTTGAAGTTCCACTGCGCCGAGTAGGGGGTCACGTTGCCCCGGTCGAAGAAGCTGATGCCCTGGCCCAACAACGTCGCGGCGCCAAGAGATGACCCCGTGGCCTTCAAGTAACCCTGAGGGTATGGGTTCGAGAGCGTGTCGTAGGGCGTGATTCCATCCAGAGAAGTCACCATGTTGGTGCTGGTCTGAAAGCCACTGATACCCTGGTCCCCCGGCGAGCCACCGATTCCCGTTGTCGAGGCATAGAAGATGCCCGCTCCCGTGCGGATGACAACACGGTCGCTCAGTTGGTAAGCAATCCCAAGACGGGGAGAGACATTGTTCTTGTCGAGCTGCGTCTGATAACGCGGAATGCCGTCCACGCCGACGAAGGCGAGGGCGCCGTGAAGGTTAAGGTCTGGAACGTTGAGCGGCGGCGCGGCATTGAAATCGAAATTCGTTAGTTGATTGAATCGCTCCGTGCGGGGCGACTCCATCTCCCAGCGGACGCCCATATTCAGAGTCAATCTCGGCGTCACCTTCCAGGCATCCTGCACGTAGAAGCCGTAGTAGAGATTCTGCAGGGCAAGGGCCGGCGAAGGCGTCACGCTTCCCCCTCCCGGCAGACCAAGAAGGAAACTTGCCATTGCAACCCCCGTATTCCCACTGGGGCTGCTAGGGTTGGCTCCCTGCGTAAAGTTCGGCGTAAAGTTGAACACGGCGGCTTGGTCGCCAAACTGGGTGGTAGCGAAGCGCATCAGCCGGTACTCTCCGCCAAACTTGACCGTGTGGCTCGCCAGCGTCTTGGTGAAGTTCTGCTGCAGCGCGTATTGATCCATTCCGAATGCAATCGCACTCTGCGAACCCAGAAGACCACCGATAGCAACATTAGGAATCGACGCGCTCCGGCTGAAGCCCGTGATATTGACACTGGGGAAGCCGCCACGCAGCCCCATCGCCGCGGTGGTCCCGGCAGGGAAGCCGAGACTTTCCCACTGGAAATCAGCGGCCAGCGGTTCGCGGAAATTCGAGAGGCGGGAGTACGATGCTCTCGTTTGCGAGAGGAAGCTCGGCGAGAGGATTCTGTTGTACTCAAGGCTCGTGTTGCGACGTGTGAACACCTGCGGAGCCGCGCCGGGAGAACCTGGATTACCTTCGCCATATGCAGGTGCGCGAAGCCAAGGCGTTTCATCGTACGAATAACGTCCCATGATCCTGTTGTTCTCGTTGAAGTTGTGATCAAAGCGGACGCTATAGGTGTTCTTGTCGATGTTGCTCGAATCGGTACGCGCCCAGTTGTTGGCGTTCGTGAAGCCTGTACCCTGCGTATTCGGATCCGGCAAAAAAGAAGCGATACTGACACTGACGGGATTAAAACGAGCCTGCGGAATGATGTTGTTCGCAAAAGCGCTCCGCCGGAACCCGCCTCCGGGAAGTGTCGCGAGCGAAGCTGGGTCATAAACTAGCGTTTGTACGCCCGCCGCATTGCGCGTCTCGGAAAAATTGCCAGCCTTTTGCAACGCAGTAGGCATTGTTCCGGTGAAGGCGACCCCTTGCGAGAATCTCACCAATTCGACGCTAGTGAAAAAGAATGTGCGATTGCGCCCGTCATAGAATTTTGGAATGAAAACGGGGCCGCCAACAGTGCCTCCGAACTGGTTGAAGCGGAATGGAGCGCGCTCGCGCCCGGCGCGATTCGCAAAGAAGTCGTTCGCATTCAGCTTCGTGTCGCGAAAGAACTCATAGGCGGACCCGTGTAACTCATTCGTGCCACCTTTGGTGACAACGTTATAGACGCCGCCCGCCGCGCGTCCATATTCCGCGCTGTACGAGTTGGTCTCCACCTTGAATTCCTGAACCATGTCTGGATTCGCATGCACCACGGGCTGATTCTGCGCCGCTGCCGTATTCGGAGCGCCATCCAGCAGATACTCATTTTGATTGGCGCGAAGGCCGTTGATCGAAGCCGATGCGGTACTGATCTGATCGACCGGCAACTGATTCACGCCTAAACTGGCGCGAACGCCGGGGACAAGAGCCGCCAGCGCGTATGGATTTCGGCCGAGCAATGGCAGGGTGCTCACCTGGCGCGTTCCCACGACCTGCCCCATTGTCGTGTTTTCGGTTTCGAGTAGAGGCCCGCTTGCCGTCACTTCCACGACTTCGGATGTATTTCCGAGTTCAAGAACAAAGTCAAGTCGAGAGACCTCACCAACCGCGAGTTCTATCCCTTGCCGGTTGATCGCCTTGAACCCATCCTTCTGAACGACTACTTCGTAACGCCCGGGCTGCAGCAACGGAACCGTGTAATAGCCCTCCTGATTGCTGGAAACCCGGCGTCGCACACCCGTTTCCGACGCGACGACGCTCACATTGGCATCGGGAACGACGGCGCCGCTGGGATCCGTGATGCGGCCTGTCATCTGCGCGCTCTGAGACCAAACCGGACCTGTGAGCACGAGAACACTTAGGGTACAGAACAGGAGCCTTCGAAGCATGGTGATTCTAACCTCTGTGAGGCTCACTCGCTAGACCGCGGTTTTACAGACACGAATTTACGAAATAGTAGGGAAAAACTTCAATTCCGCAAAGATTCCAGCGAGCCAAAGCCGACGCTGCCAGCTCAATCGTGGACCTCTCTCAGGTTTCGGGCAGCATCATGAGGTATCGCATCAACCATTTCCGCAGCCGGATGCGGCACCACGGTGATCGCCCGCGAATGGCCGTCATGCCTGATCGAGCCTTCCTTCAATATGCCCAACACGGCAGAACTGGCCTCTCTCCAGCGAGCCTTGGCTCCCGGAATGGTGTCCACTGGCAGAAAGGCTCGGTCCACGAACATCGTCTTTAGCAACGCAAGCTCCGTCCGCAACGCCGCATCGAATGAGTGCCCCGCTTCCTGCTTTGCAGTCTCCAGCCCGAGCATTCCGACGTGCTGACTGGCATTGCAACCACCGGAACAGAGTATCGGCCGAATCATCGTCTGGAGAACCTCGTGCCGATGGTGAACAGACGCAAGCCAATGCTCCCGGAGCCGGTTGAACCTTTGGATCTCCGCTTCTCCCATACTTTCGCGATCAGCGCCAGCGAAGGCGCGGTCAAGCCGCTGTAACCAACGCGCGCAGAACGCCAGTTCCTGCGTGGCATTCAGAACCTGGCCAGAGAAGCGCAAAACCTGAGCCCTTCCAGCCTCATCGCGCCCAAAGCGCTCTTCAAGTTCGGTGAGGAGCATTGGCCCTTCGCTGCGCATCTCCCGTCTTGCGCTGGAAACCGGTGACTCATCCTCGCGCGAAACCTGCGGCTTGCCGATACCGGAGTTCCACGCCGCTGCAAACGCTTTCGTGACGGCCTCCTCCTGCGTTTGCACGGCGACGACTACACCCGTTGCATCCAGAAGCGCCCTCCGCAGCTCTTCGCGGCGATCCTCCAGCAAAACGATGCCCTCGATACAGATCGCACCGCCCGGGAGTTCCCGCATGCGCAGGTCCTCTTCCGGTGAGGGATAAAAAGCCGTGATTGCTTCGAAGGCGCGCAGCCGGTTTCGCACCTGCGCGGGAACGGGCCGCTCTTCAGGATTCTGCGGCAATGCCGTAGCTATTCGTTCCACTGGCTTTGCGGTCTGGAACTGCCCCGGCACCAAAGGCAGTGGCGGATCTGCCCGGTAGGAGCGGAACGCTTCCTCCTCGACGAGGATACGGACGCCGCTCGCTGTGGAGCCGAGCTGAAACTCGACCTTACTGAGCCGCCAATCCCGTCCCTGGATCGTCCATTGGCTGCGAAGCGGAATTCGATCCATGTCTGGCGCGCCGAGTGCAATCCGGTATCCGCGGACGGCGTTTCCCTGTCGAATCTCCTCTACCGTGGCATCCTGACGGCTATCCTTCAGGAGACAATCCAACAGATCGATAGAAAGCGGCACAAAGGCACGGCAGGCAACTGTTGGCAGGTTCGAGAGAATCTCTTCGGCGCCGCCGACCCCGGAAATCAATTTCTCGCCGGCGCTATTGGGTGCGATCATGCTAGCCCAACGCTCAACGCGCGCCGGCTGCCCCACCGCTTTCCGTGTCACGCGGAGTATGCGCTCCATAGTCTGTTCCCGAGCGAGCGATTGACGCTCTCTTTGCACCTGCCTTGCGGTCGCGACGACGCTACGCGCGGAGACTCTTGGAGGCGAGAGCAGGACATGCACGAGCAGCGCTCCAATAAGAGTAACTGCGATGCCAGCCGCAGCCGAGCGCGACTGCGCCGTGAAGTTGAGCGGTTGCAACATCAATTCCATTCGAGGAGGAGCGAAGCCGCACCTGCGCGGATTGACGACATTGGCGTCTTGCGTGAACGCCTCCACCGAAGCCGATTCCGCTTCCGCCCCACTATTGGACAAGGCGCTGGCAATGGCGCTGCGAGAGAACTCCGACGTGACTTGCGCATAGCGATGCACTTGACTACGGCATTCTCCACAGTTAGCCAAGTGGAGGCGCATTGCAGAGATCTCTTCATCTCTCAGCTCACCATCCAGGAAACGCAGCAAGTCCTCCGGAGCAGCGTGAAACTCGAACTCGGGACTGCCGTGCCGACTCATGCGATTGAACCCATTCGATTGGCTCCCGGAGCCTCCGGCTCTTTCGGGCAAGCTGCGGAGAGCTTGTCCGCCGCGCGTACAAGAAGTGTGGCAACGGTCCCCGTTCGGAGACCCAGGACTTCCGCGATCTCGCGATACCGCAAACCTTCAGCGCGAAGCGTCCAGCACCGCAACTCCTGTGAAGAAAGCCGATCGAGCGCCTTGCGCGCCACAAGCAACTGTTGCTTAGCAAGCACAGATTCTTCTGGATTTAGCGCAACATCGGGCAGTTGCTCAAGACCGCCGTCATCCAGCGGATACTCCGGTTTGCGCCTGGAGACACGAGTTACCGCGAGGTTATGAGCCACGCGCAATAGCCAAGGCAACGCATTTGATGGCTCAGCGCCACGATTCATCATCTGAATGAGGCGAACAAAAGCTTCCTGCGCTACATCCTCTGCATCTAGCGAACAACGCAGTATGGCAAACGCGTAACGCCGAACAGTTGAGAAGTGGATACGGTAGTGTGCGTTCACCGATTTTCTTACGCACGGACGCGCCACTTCGTGAGGAAGAGATGCGGAAGAAAGCGGTGGAAATACCGTGGAGTTCGGCATGGTGTCAGCGGACAGTAGCTTGATCGGCGAATTCTATCACAGTGGAGAGAGTGTGATTGTGCGTGGATGCACGGCATGTGCGCACTGTCGTGGGCTTTGGCGTCCTGGAGCCCAATGCCCACATGAAGGTAGAATGTGCGGATATTGGACGAAGGGAGACGAACCGGACATGACAACAAGCGGAACTTCCACGAGTAGCCGGCGACGGTGGATGCTCACAACGTTAGCGGGCGCCAGCGCCACTCCGACGCTTCGTTCGCAACAGCAATGCAATGGAACAACTCCTACGGCAGGATTCGCGGGCAAAATCGGGCGGACAGCGGAAGACTCCACTCCGTCCCGTTTACCGGAAACACTCCCGCGTGACGGCGCGCCAAATATCCTCTACATCGTACTGGACGATACCGGGTTTTCCGATCTGCATTGCTACGGTTCGGAGGTGAGCACACCGCATATCGATGCCCTCGCGTCGGGCGGTGTTCTGTTTAACAACTTTCACAGCAAGGCAATTTGCTCGCCCACGCGTGCCTCTCTGCTCACCGGGCGAAACTCGCACGCGGTAGGGATGAAGGAACTCGCGATTGAGGACCAAGGGTATCCACATTCTCGCGGCCGAATCTCGCCTTCCGCGGCTACAGTAGCGGAGATACTCAGCGACAATGGCTACAGTGCCTATGGCGTCGGCAAGTGGCACTTGACGCCTCGCAGCGACATGGTTCCTTCGGGATCACGGGAACACTGGCCGTTGCAGAAAGGTTTCCATCGCTGGTATGGATTCCTCTCCGGATGGACTGACCAGTATCGCCCTAACCTGATTGAGGACAACCATGCAGTCGAGACACCGAAGGATCCCGGTTATCATTTCTCCGTGGATATAGTCGATCAAGCCATCAAGATGATGGGGGATCATGTCGCGGCCGATGCGAAGAAGCCATTTTTCCAGTACATCGCGTTTGGCGCGATGCACGCTCCGATTCAAGTCCCGAAGCCATATATCGAGAAGTATGCTGGTGCTTTCGATAAAGGCTGGGATCGGATTCGCGAGGAGCGCCATCAACGGCAACTTGCGCTTGGCGTCATACCGCATGGGACTGAGCTCCCTCCCCGCAATCCTGGAGATCCGGCATGGGTTGATTTGAGCGACGAAGAACGGCGCGTGTTTGCTCGCTTCATGGCAGCTTACGCCGGATTCCTCGAGCATACCGACGAGCAAGTCGGGCGAGTCGTCGCGTTTCTGAAGGAGAAGAACCTGTTCGAGAACACATTGATCTTCCTGCTCTCCGACAATGGCGGCGCTCCGGAAGCTGGCGTCCGAGGTGGGTTCCGGAGACCCTACGGCGACCAAACAACGGTGCGCGAGATGGCCGCGGCTTTGGATGAGCTCGGCAGCGCCGCCACGCAACCTTTGTATCCGCGTCCATGGGCGATGGTTTCTGATACCCCGTTCCGGTTTTATAAACTGTGGCCGTACCGGGGCGGCGTTCAAACTTCCTTCATCGCCTCGTGGCCGGCGGGAATCCGACAGCATGGATTGAGGACTCAGTTTGCCGATGTTATCGACATTACGCCGACGGCGCTCGATATCGCCGGAGTTGCCGCACCTTCCACGTTCCGTGGTGTCTGCCAGCTCCCGATGCACGGCGCCAGCTTGCGGCTGGTGCTGGAAGATCCCAGCGCTCCAAGTCCGCGCGACACGCAGTATTTCGAGCTGTGGGGGAGCCGGAGCATTTACCATCGTGGCTGGAAGGCGGTGGGGATCCACACGCCGGGTCGCCCCTTCGCGGAGGACCGCTGGGAACTCTATCACGTGGAGAACGACTTCTCCGAGTCGAGAAACATCGCTAGCGAGAATCCGGAGCGGCTCGAGACGCTAAAGGCGCTTTGGTGGGCGGAAGCGGAGAAGAACGGCGCATTGCCACTGCTCGAAGCACCTCGTGGCCGGAGTGGAACTTACAGTCAGGCAATTCGAGACGATACCAAGAAATAACTTCCGAGAGCCGGGCGATTTGGCCTTCGCAGATATATCTGGCGGATGGAGTACCGCAGCAAATCACGAGGTTAGCATCGGGAAAAGGGGGTAGGAAGGTGGCGCGCCCTGAGAGATTCGAACTCCCGGCCTTTTGGTTCGTAGCCAAACGCTCTATCCAGCTGAGCTAAGGGCGCGCAAGCTCTTAGTATACCGCATCCGCCCGGGAACCGTTTTGCATGATTCCGGAAATTCAGGTATGGATCATTTTGAAAGTGTGCGGCCCTTGGCGATCGGGCTCAAGCCACCCATACGCAGGCTTACTGGAGTTGCTCCGCTGTGGCGCGAGGACGCCGCGGCCCAAAGAAAGGAAATGCCACGAGTGCGTCATGCTTTCGCACTCGTGGCCAGCGAGGAATGACCCGCACAAAACTTGATGTGTCCAGCCAGCGCTTCCCGGCCAGAGGCTAGGAGCCGCGCTGAATCTCGCAACGATCCATCGTTGCGGCTACGATGTACATGCCCGGATCCTTCGGATCCCGGGAAACTTCGCGCACCGATCGCACCACTCTGCCTTGGCCGCGCATGCTTACGCGCGCATCGTCCGCCAGTTTCTCAGGAAAATCGACAAAGAACTCAATCGGCGTGCCCAACTCCATTTGCTCGTTCAGCGCGAAAAGTACTCCCCCCCGGCTGATGTTCTTGGTAATCGCATCCCACGAAGAGCCCTGACGACCGTACCGGGTCACCCGAAGAGTGAGCTGCATCGGATACCGCCGAAAGCGCCTTCGTTCCATTCCGGAAGCTTTTGTTGCAAGTTCCATATAGTTCCCAGGTTGCCGTGTTCACCGGCTTTCCTTCGTGAAGGAGCCGGCTGTCTTCTCAATGCCGTCCATCGGCTGGTTAGGTTCCGCGCGATAGATCGGGGCTCGTAATCCAAGCTCAGGGAAAGTCTTAGGATCCTCTCCAACCTCCCCATCAGTACTACAAGGCCTAGGGAATTGATTCCCCGTTCTTTTGCCTTATCGATTCTGAGGATATCAGAAAAACCGCGAAATGTAGCTAGATTCTACAAACGAACTCGTTTTAGTACCAAACTAAACTTAGTGGCTTCTCTACGACATCTCGCCCGAATGCTGCTCGGAATCGCGCTTGTCGCGCTCGGAATTGCGGGCTTGATCCTGCCCGTGATGCCCGGCTGGATCTTCCTGATTCCGGGATTGGTGATTCTGGCCGATTACTTCCCCCCCATCCGTCGCTTAGTGGATATCCTCAAGGCGCGCTTCCAGGAAGCCGAGGCCGCGTTCCTCCACAGAAAGAAGGGGCAAGAGGGGGCCTCAGCCCCTCAAAGTGCGGATCTCGAAGGGAAAGCCGGACACACAGAGAGCACTTCAGCAACTGACGCCGGGCAAGTTCCGTGAGAATCTAGATCGAGGAAAGGTTGTTCCCATGATTTCACTCTCCCGTATGCTGCCGGTGCTTGCGCTGGCGACGCTCCTGCTGCCGGCCCAGGAACTGAAGTTGGGCATTATCGGCACCGACACCTCCCATGTCTCGGCATTTCCAGCTATCCTTCACGATGCATCCAGGGCGGACCATGTCCCCGGCGCACGCATTGTGGCCGCGTACAAGGGCGGATCCGCGGATCTGCCCTCGAGCGCCGACCGTGTGGACAAGTTCGCCGAAGAACTCAAGACAAAGCACAACGTCCGGTTCGTGGACCATATCGCCGATTTGTGTCCGTTGGTGGACGCGCTGCTACTCGAGAGCGTCGATGGCCGCAAGCATCTCTCTCAATTTCGCGAAGCCGTCCGCTGCGGCAAGCCGGTGTTTATCGACAAGCCCCTGGCTGCAAGCTGGAAGGACGCCCTGGAGATTGCACGCATCGCCCGCCAGGCAAATGTGCCCTGGTTCAGCACCTCCTCCTTGCGCTATCAACAATGGGTGATGGATTTGGCCGGAAAAGCCGACCGGGGGGCCATTACCTGGGGACCGGGGCCCACCGAGAAGACGCATGAACTGGATCTCGGCTGGTATGCGATTCATCCCATTGAGGTCCTCTTTACGATCATGGGCCCCGGCTGTGAGAGGGTGAGCCGCGTTTCCTCGGCTTCGGGCGAAGTTCTGACGGGATTCTGGAAGGACGGACGCATTGGTTCCGTGCGAACGCTCGTGCCCTATGGCGATTACGGCGCGGCTGTCTTTGGAGAGAAATCGACCCTGCAGAGCCCGTCGAAGGCAGACAGCAGCTATGCGCCAATGCTCACCTCCATCCTCCGCTTCTTCCGGGATAAGCAACCGCCAGTGCCGAACGACGTCACCATGGAAATCTTTGCCTTCATGGAAGCCGCGAACCAGAGCCGCGCCAAGAACGGTGCGCTCGCCAACCTGCCATCCTGGAAGTAGCCGCTCATGCCGCTTGGCGCCCCGGCCTTGAGCTTGGCCGGGGCGGGCGAGCGGAGCCGTCCACCGCAGCATGTCCACCAGCGCACCTACCCGCCGGGAACCCGCCTCGCAAGTCTACGAGTTCTTTTCGAGGGATGGCCTCCTTTCGCGCTGGCATCCGAACTTTGAGTTCCGGCCGGGCCAGTTGCAAATGGCCAGGGCCGTCGAATCCGCGATGCGGGAGCGGCGGCATCTGATCGTCGAAGCGGGAACGGGCACAGGCAAGACACTGGCTTACCTGGTTCCGGCGCTGCTTTCCGGCAAACGGGTGGTGATTTCGACCGGCACGAAAAATCTGCAGGAGCAGCTCTTTTTCAAGGACATCCCCTTCCTGCAGCAGCATATTGAGCGGCCTTTGAAGGTCTGTTACATGAAGGGGCGCTCCAATTACCTTTGCAAAGCGAAACTCTATGATGCGCGCACTTTGCCCATCCTTGACGGGCTCTCCGAGGTAAGTGAGTTCGAGACCATTGCCCAATGGGAGCCCGAAACCGATACCGGAGATCGCGCGGAACTGACCGCACTCCCGGAAGACAGCCGCGTCTGGCCGAAGATCGACGCCCGCGGAGATCGGTGTACCGGCCAGCGCTGTCCGCACTTCGATTCCTGCTTTATCACGGCCATGCACCGCCGCGCGTATGAGAGCGATGTGATCATCGTCAACCACCACCTCTTTTTCGCGGATCTGGCGGTGAAGGACATTGAGTTCGGCGCGATCATCCCGGACTATTCCGTCGTTGTCTTCGATGAAGCGCACGAAGTGGAAGACACCGCCGCGCAGTACTTCGGCAACTCCGTCTCCAATCTGCAGGTGCTCGATCTCACCCGGGACATCCGGGGCGTGATGCGCACCCGCAAGCTGGATTTGCCCAATCTCGCCAGGGCGGCAGATTGGCTCGACGAAGCGAGTATGCGCTTCTTCCAGATCTTCCGCGGCCCGGATGCGCGCGTGGGGTTCCGCGGCTTTGACCAGCTCGCGCAATCTCACCTGGAGCCGTATCAGCAATTGCAAACGGCGCTCTCCCTTATCGGGAACAGCATGCGAAAGGAAAGTGAAGCTATCGGCGACTTCCTTCCGCTATTCCGCCGGGCGGGAACGATTTCCAACAATCTGCAACTTTGGGTGGAGAGCCCGGACCGGGAACAGGTCCATTGGGTGGAGCGCCGGGGCAAGAGCATCGCGCTGCAAGCCTGCCCGATCGACGTGGGCCCCCTTCTCCGCGAGAAACTCTTCGGCAGCATTGAGACGGTGATCATGACCTCGGCCACCCTCGCCGTCTCCGGCTCCTTCGATTTCATCGCGAACCGCGTGGGCCTTGAGAACCCGAAGACGCTCATCGTGGACGGCGGTTTCGACTATGAGAAGCAGGCCCTGCTCTACACGCCGCCGGACCTTCCAGACCCCCGCAGTGACCTTTTCGCGGAGCGTGCAGCCGAAGCCATCAGCCAGATCCTGGCCATCACCGAAGGCCGTGCGTTTCTGCTTTTCACGAGCCACCAGCAGATGCGGCTGCTCTACGATTTGCTCGCGCCCACCCTCCCCTTCCCCAGCCTCTTGCAGGGAGACGCACCCAAGAACCACCTGCTCGAACGGTTCAAGGAGACGCCGAACGCGGTGCTCTTCGCCACATCCTCTTTCTGGCAGGGCGTGGACGTCCCGGGCGAGCAACTCTCCTGCGTGGTGATCGACAAGCTCCCGTTCGCGGTCCCGAGCGACCCCGTGGTCTCGGCGCGAATCGAGAAAATGCGGGAGGAGGGGCGCGCGCCCTTCTTCGACTACCAGATTCCCCAAGCCGCGATTGCCCTGAAACAAGGCTTCGGACGCCTCATCCGCAGCGGCTCAGACCGGGGCCTGCTCGTGATTCTCGACAACCGGATTCGCAGCAAAGCATACGGCCGCATCTTCCTCGAGAGCCTTCCCTCCTATCGGCTCACCGCCAGCCTCCATGAGGTGGCAGCGTTCTTCGCGCCGCGATAGTACTAATCGTCCTGGGTCCAGAGAGCTATTCCATTCGAGGAATAGTTGATACAGAATGAGAAAGAACCCGTAACGATTCGGCGCCTGTGATTCTCCATTGCTCCGCGAGAACAAATGGGGAGGCAT
>JADYZL010000561.1 GCA_020853155.1 Bryobacterales bacterium | reverse complement strand
GCCGGGTGAGCGCGGTGATCGGCACGCACACGCACGTGCCCACGGCGGACGAACGGGTTCTGCCAAAGGGGACCGCGCTGCAGGCGGACGCGGGAATGACCGGGGCTTACGGTTCGATCATCGGGGCGACGCCGGAATCCGCGCTACGGCGCTTTCTCACGGGCATCCCGAACCGGCTGGAACTTTCCGAAGCCGATCCTCAGTTGCGTGGCGCCGTGATCGACGTGGATGAGACGACGGGCCTCGCCCGCAGTATCCGGCGCGTGAAGGTAGCGGGCATTGAAAGCAAGGACATGCTGGTGGGCTGAGCTGTATTCACCCGGATTCAGAGGCAGGAGAAGCGGCTATCGCGCGCCCTCCACGGGGGCGTAGTATCCCTTTCGCGCCCGCACCAGCATATTCTTGCGATCTTTCACGCGAAGATCGATCGACTGGTAACTACCGTCGGTGCGGAGAGGTTCCGGGCGGTAGTAGATGTTGTACTGGTGGCGCAACTCATTGGCGATGTTTTCAAAGGATTGTTCGAGATCTTCCACTTTGAACGGAAAGAAGCTCAAGCCACCGGTTTCCTCCGCGAAGTAGCGGAGGACCTTGTCGCCGGGTGTTGTCATCCGGGAAATGTTGGTGGAGATGGTGTAAATCACGACGTCGGTCTTCTGGGCCAACTCCAAGGCCTGATCCCGGGTCTTGAGGCTCTGGGTATCATCGCCGTCGGAGAGGATCACCATGGCGTGGCGGAACTTGTAGAGCGGCTGATCCTTGGCCAGGCGATCCCGGCAAGTGTAAAAAATAGCGTCATAGAGGGAAGTGCCTCCACCGGGGCGCATGTCCCGGAGGGACTTCGAGAGAACTTCCAGATCCCCGGTGAGCTCCGTCTGAATTTGCGGGACGGAATCGAAGCCGACGATGATAGCGTGATCCTGCCCAGGACGCAGGGCCTTGCTGAGGAACTGGATGGCGGCTTCCTGCTCAAAGCGGAAGCGTTCGCGGATGCTGTTGCTGGTGTCCACGAGAATGGCGATGCGCAGGGGGAGATCCGATTCGGCGGTGAACTCGAGAATGCTCTGGGGCTTCTTGTTCTCGAAGACCTGGAAATCGTTTTTCGTGAGGTCCGTCACGAAGCGGCCCCGCTTATCGGTGACCGTGAACAGAACGTTCACACGGGTGACGTCGTAGGTGAAGGGGGTATCGATCGTTTCCTGCGCGGCGGGCGGTGGCGTGGCGGGCGGCAGGGCAGCGGTAGAGCCAGGCGCGGTCTGTGCCGGGAGCGGCAACGCCATCAGCACGCCGAGGACAGCCGGAATCAGGGCGAAGTGGAGCAAAAGGCGAAACTGCGTCGGCATGGTGATAGACCTCATTCTACCGGATGGGGAATGGATCGGGACCTCCACCGGCCCGGGGCGGCGCTACCGATAAGACGTGTAAGCGATTCCCCGGTTGCATCACAGATGGAAAGCTGGCGCGCGGGAAACTCCCGCGGGGCTACCGGTGCAGGAAGGCCTCCACACCACTGAGCCATCCTTCAAACGACTCCTGGGTGCGATTGTGGAGATCGAGCATGCGGGGAACCAGCAACGGTTCCGTGCCATGCTCCGCTAATCCGGAAATACAGGTGGTGGCCGATTGGACGCCGCATTGGCGGAGGAGCGGCAACATCGCCGGCCGGTAGACTCCCGAGGGGTAGCAGAAATGCCGCGGCTCGGTTCCCGATATCGCGCGGATGTGGTCTCTGTTCTCGTGAATCTCCCGAACGAATAGGTCTGGGGCTTCGGGAGTCCGGTGCCTGTGCGTGTGCAGTTCGAGGGGGAACCCTTGCGCCGCCACGGCAGAGGCCTCGGCCGGCGTCATGATGCGGAGCAAGTGCTGCGCGACCAAGGATTGGTAGTCGAAACCCAGCACCGCGGCAATCTCTTCCTGCAGATCGAACTGGTCCGTGCTGGAAAGCTGCCGGCTTGTTACATATTGCTGGACCGAGACCCACGCGGCGGCTCGCCCAATCTCCGTGCGCAAGTCCGGAGGCCGGTCCCAACCGAAATGTGCGGCGGCGCCGATGGGGCAATCCCGCTGTTTCCAAAGCATGTAGGGAACCGCCAAGTTGAACAGCGGCTTGTTCCGGAGGGCATACCAGGTGGTGAGGTAGACGGTGGCGGGGAATTGAAACTTCTTGAGGACGGGAAGCGCGAGGATCGCGAAGTCTGCGAACCCGTCGTCGAAAGTGATGGCGACACTCTTGGCGGGAAGGGACTTTTTCGCCAATCGCTCCATGGCTTCGTCCAGGGGTAAAACGTTATAGCCGCCTTCCGCGATCGCACGCAGCCGCGCTTCGAAGACCTCAAGGGAGAGAAAAAGGCCAGGCCGCCAATCGTGCTCTTGATCGAGCGAGATGCCGTGATAGCACAGCACCAGCAACCGGTTCGTGCGCCAGGCGGAGTTTGTAGCAAGTTGGTTCACCCCGACGGAGCGGACAGCGCGGCGGGCCATGCTTGCCCAGCCTGAGCTCGTGCGATTCTGCGAAGAGGGCGGGATGGTCTCGGGCATAGGTTAGTGAGGCAAGGAATACGCGCGGGAAGCGACCAGAGCCAATTGCCGCTGCCCGGCGCGGGCGGTGACAATCGCCAAGCCGATCAGGAAGGCAAAGTAGAAATGATATGCCTGAGAAAGGAAAGTGACGGCGGTAAGAATCATCGCTGAACCGAGCAGGAGGCAAAGGCACGCCCGGGCCACATCCGTCACCCCAAGTTTCCGGGCACTCGAATAACAACGATACAGCGGCATCAAGGCGGTCCAATGCGCAACGCAGAGAAAGAGGAACGCGGGAAGTCCGCATTCGCTGGAGACCTGAGTCCAAGAGCAATGGGTTTGGTGCCAGTTGCCGTGGAGGCCCGCCGCGCGGGACTGGTTGCCTTCGTAATTCGCGAACTGGTCCGGCCCGACGCCGAAGATGGGATGGGCGAGCGTATATTCAAGGCTCTTGCGGAAGAGATAGCCACGGGATTCTCCGGACTCTTCCGCTTCCGAGTGATCTTCTCCAAAGAGGGACCCTAACCGGGCCTTGGTTGCCTCCGGCAAAACGAGGGGCATAATCGTACCAGCGAGAACGGCGGCGGCCAGGAAACCCATTCGTACCTTCATCGGTGCCTTGAAGAAAAAGAAAACAGCCCCGAGGCAGAGCGCGACGAGCGCTCCTCTGGAGCCCGTTCCAAGGATGATATAGAGCCCGTATGCCATCGCGACGAGGGCAACGCCACGGAACAGGAAGTTCCGCCGTTTGTCCAGGAAGACATATAGGACAAACGAAAGCATGAGCAGGAGGTGCGCGGCGAGGTCGTTCGAATTGCCAATCGTTCCGCTCGACCCCAGCGAAATCCGGCCAGAGACGGATTCTCCAAAAAACTTTGCAGAAATCAAGACGACGACGGCTGCGAGCGCCATGACGCCAAACGTGAGACGGATCTGTTTCCAGGTGACGACTGTCGCCGAGATGACCAGGACGAGCGGCATGACATGAAGGCCGAAATCCTTCACCCTGCCGACGGACCCGCCGACCCAGAAACTGGTAGGCGTCGCCATCACCATCCATATGTAGAACAGGAGAAAAAAGATGACGGACTTGTTGCGTAGAGTGGAATCGAGCCCCTGGCTCAGAAATACGCCGAGATAAGCGAACGGAACTACGATATAGAGGAGCTTCAGGTTCGCGCCGGTGACGGTGTATAAAAGCTCCGGTATGTTGCCGGCTTTCAAGAATAACAGCGTCAAGCCGGCGAGGAAAGCCAGCCAGTGAACGGACGTGGAGGGGTTTCGCGCGTCCGCGATCTCCGCGAGGGTCTCACCGGATACGATCCTCGGGGACTGGATGCCGGGAGAGGACGTTTCCGGTTGGAGCGTCCGATGGCCACGGAGCGAGTGAGCCTCGCCCCGCGTACCCACCAGATTCTCCGAGCCAGGAGAGCCATAGGGAGGTACCGGAACGTCGAACTCTGCGTCGTTCCTGGGAAGCGGCGAGAACCTCGGCATTCTAGCTTATCGTATCCGCCCTCGCGGCATCCCCGCAATTCCATTAGTACCGTTCCCGCCGTGCGGCCGCGTTCGACGCCTCGGAAAATGGGCCATGTTATCCTGAAGTCTTCCCCAAGAAAACCCCATGCAACTCGAAAAAGTCTATGAGCCTCAACAGTTTGAACCGCACTGGGCGGAGTGGTGGCGTGGCTCCGGCTTCTTCGCCGCATCCGCCGATCCTCACGATGCGCGGCCCGTTTTTTCGCTGGTGATTCCGCCGCCGAACGTCACGGGAAGCCTCCACATGGGTCACATGCTGGAGCACTCCGAGATCGACGTGACGACGCGATGGCATCGCATGAAGGGCTACAACACGCTTTGGCTGCCGGGCACGGACCATGCGGGCATCGCTACCCAGATGGTGGTGGAGCGGGAACTGGCCAAGGAAGGGGTCTCGCGGCACGACCTGGGGCGGGAAGGGTTCGAGGCGAAGGTTTGGGAGTACAAGGAACTGCACGGCGGGGCGATTCTCAAGCAGATGGCCCGGATCGGGGACAGCGTCGATTGGGACCGGCTTCGCTTCACGCTCGACGAGGGCCTCTCGCACGCGGTTCGCACGGTTTTTGTGAATCTGTACCGGAAAGGACTGATTTACCGTGGCCCGTACATGGTGAATTGGGACCCCAAGCTGCAGACGGCGCTCTCGGACCTCGAAGTGGTGCATGAAAAGGTGGAGGGGAAGCTCTGGCATTTCCGCTACCCCGTCAAGGGCAGCGATGAATTTGTCGTGGTGGCGACGACCCGACCGGAGACGATGCTCGGCGATACGGCGGTTGCGATCAACCCCAAGGACGGGCGCTACGCCCATCTCCACGGCAAGACCGTGATTTTGCCGCTGATGAACCGGGAGATCCCGATCATTCTCGATGAGATGGCGGATCCAGAATTCGGCACGGGATGCGTGAAGATCACGCCGGCGCACGACCCGAACGATTTCGAGGCGGCGCGGCGGCACGATCTGCCACTGATCCGGGTGATCGACGAGCATGCCCGCATTACGAATGAAGGCGGCGCCTACGCGGGGCTGGACCGGTACGAGGCGCGGGAGCGCGTGCTGGCGGATCTGGAGGCGCAGGGCTTTCTGGCTGGCGTGGAGCCGCATGAATTGAGCGTCGGGAAGAGCCAGCGCACGGGCGAGGTGGTGGAACCGACGGTTTCGACGCAGTGGTTCGTCCGGACAAAGCCACTTGCGGAGAAGGTGATCGAGGCGACGAAAGCCGGGCGCACGGTCATCACCCCGGACAACTGGCAGAAGATCTTCTTCGATTGGATGTACAACATCCGCGATTGGTGCATCTCCCGCCAACTTTGGTGGGGCCACCGGATTCCGGCGTGGCATTGCCCGGATTGCCACGGCATTACTGTTGCCATGGAAGATCCCGAGCGGTGCGAACATTGCGGCAGCGGCAATATCGTCCAAGATACCGATGTCCTCGACACGTGGTTCAGTTCCGCGCTCTGGCCTTTCTCCACGCTGGGCTGGCCGGAGAAGACGCCAGAACTCGAGAAGTTCTATCCGAACACGCTGTTGATCACCGGCTTCGACATCCTGTTCTTCTGGGTGGCGCGGATGATGATGATGGGCATTGAGTGCATGGGGGATGTGCCGTTCCGAGCGGTGTATATCCACGGCCTGGTGCGCGATGCCGAACGCCAGAAGATGTCGAAGACGAAGGGCAATACGGTTGACCCGCTCGAAACAATCGACAAGTATGGCACCGACGCGACGCGGATCACGCTGCTGCTGGGGGCCGCGCCGGGCACGGACATCGTCCTCACCGATGAGCGGCTGACATCGTCGCGGGCGTTCGCCAACAAGATCTGGAATGCGGCGCGCTTCCTGTTTCTGAATATGGAGCGCTGCGGGGTGGGGCCGTGGATGCCCGAAGAGCGTGCGTTCTATGCGCCCCATGCCGATCCCGCCAGCGGCGAAGTTCCGCTTGAAGACCGCTGGATTTTTGCACGGCTGAACGCATGCGCCGGCGCGGTGAACAAGGCGATCGAGAGTTACCGCTACCACGAAGCAGCTCAGCTCCTGTGGGCGTTCGTTTGGGGCGACTTTTGCGATTGGTACGTGGAACTCAAGAAGCTGCGCTTTGAAGAGGGAAGCGGGCTCAATTTTCACTGGCGGAATATTCTCACGGTTTTCGAGTGCTCGCTGCGGCTATTGCACCCGGTGATGCCTTTTATTACGGAAGAGCTTTGGCAGCGCTTGCGGGAGGAAGGCTCCGGGCGCGGCGCGTCGATCTGCCTGGCGCGTTTTCCGGAGGCAGATCCGAGCGTGGAAGACGCCGCGGCGGAATCGGAGATGGAGGCGCTGCAGTCGATCATCGGCGCGGTGAGGAACTTGCGAGCGGATCTCGGCCAGGACCCGAAGAAAGTCATCGACGCGCGGATTTACGCGCGCGGCATTGCGCACACCGCCGCAACCGGGCAGTTGGAGGCGCTGAACAAGCTGGCGAGCGTGCAGGCTGAGGTGATCGAGGGCGATGCACCGCGGTTGAAGGGGGCGGTGCGATCCACGCCTTCCTTTGATGCCGTGCTTCTGGTATCGGCCGCGGAGCTGGAAGCACAGCGCAAGCGGGTCGAGAAAGACCAGCAGCAACTCGTTAAGGTGATCGCCAACACGGAGCGGCAGCTCTCCGACGAAGGGATCACTTCAAAAATGCCCGCGCACATCGTGGAAGGTTTGCGTGGGAAGCTGGCGGAATACCGCGCCAAGCACGAGAAGAACGCGGAAGCACTTCGGGCGCTCGCGGAATGAGGCGGACGGGCTGAGACCGGACTTGAATTCCGGGGAGGAGGCAAAGGCATGAATTCAGCGCTTGCAGCGGATGGGCCGGTCTACAGTGTGGACTACCCCGAGATCGAAACGCTCGTCCGCATGGCCCTTGCCGAGGACATCGGTTCCGGGGATGTTACGACGCGCGCGACCGTGCCCGCCTCGCGGAGAGCGCGCGGAGAGTATCGGGCGAAGCAGGACTTGACCCTCGCAGGAGTAGAACTGCTGCCGTTGATCTTCCGGGAGCATGGCGGCGCGATCGATTCTCTCGAACTCCTGTTTTCGAGTGGCGCCCGCGTGGAACAGGGCACGGTGGTGGCGCGGGTGGAAGGAAACGCGCACACGTTGCTCGAGTGCGAGCGGGTGAGCCTCAATTTCCTCCAACGGCTGAGCGGGATCGCCTCACTGACAACGGAATTCGTGAAGAGGATGGAAGGAACGGGCTGCCGGATTCTCGATACGCGGAAGACGACGCCCGGCTGGCGCAAGCTGGAAAAAATGGCGGTGCGCGCGGGCGGCGGCGTAAACCACCGGCAGGGCCTGTTCGACGCCATTCTGATTAAGAACAACCACATCACGGCGGCAGGTGGGATTACTCCGGCGGTCCAGCAGGCGCGAGAGAGCGGACTGCCCATTGAAGTGGAGGTACGCACGCGGGCAGAACTCGAAGAGGCACTCGCGATAGGCGTGGAGCGGCTGCTGCTCGACAACCTCACCCCGGAGACGGCACGCGAGTGGATCGAAGCCATCGCCGGACGCGCCTGTGTGGAGCTTTCCGGCAACATCACGTTGGATACGGTGGCGGATTATGCGCGCACGGGCGCCGATTTTGTCAGTTCGGGCTCTCTTACCCATTCGGTCCGGGCAGCCGATATCCACTTTCTGCTCACCCTTCTCTGACAGAGCACGCCGCGGATTCCCGGCGGCCGGATGTCGAAACGGAATTCAGACTGCCCCAGTCTCATTGCTTGGGGCGTTTTTCGGCCAGTTCGTGCTTCGACATCACGCCGGCCCCTTGAGGAGAGTGCATGCGTGTTCGACGGATAGCCGAGCTTCGCTTCGTTCACAATTTAGCCTGCCGGTTCGGAAGCTGTTGCCTGGCGTTCTTTCTGGCGCTTTGTCTTGGTGTTCCCATTTATGCAACGAACGAGGAGCCCTCGATAGAAGCCATGACCGCGGAAACTCCAAACAAAGGGGCGGAGGCGGGAACGGGGGCGGCCACAGGGGCAGAACCGGACACCGTGGACGAGCCCGGCGCGGGGGCGCACTTCTCCGAGGCTTCCGAAGGCGTTCAATGGAAGCCGCTGCTGGGCCAATCGATGCTGTTCCTAGGGGTGCAGCACGGCTTCCGGTTTGCCACGGAGGCCGGGACGCGCGAGGGGATGCGCGGCCCGTTTCTCAATGGGTGGTATCAATCTCTCTCGGCGCTGCACGGATGGAGTGACGGCGACCCCTTCTATGTCAATTACGTGGGCCACCCTTTGCAAGGGGCCGTTTCCGGGTTCCTGTTTCAAGCGAACGATCCGAAGTACCGGGCCGTCGAATTCGGGAACAATCCGGATTACTGGAAGTCCCGGTTGCGGGCGGCCGCGTTCTCGTTTGCGTACAGCACGCAGTTCGAGATCGGCCCGCTCAGCGAAGCTTCGCTAGGCAAGATCCAGAGCACGTATCCACAGCAAGGATTCGTCGATCACGTCGCCACGCCGATGATCGGGACGTTGTGGATGATCGGCGAAGACGTTCTGGACCGCTACGTCATCCGGCGGCTCGAAGGGCGCACCGAGAATCCCTGGGTGAGGATGATGGCGCGGGGTTGGCTGAACCCCGGGCGATCCTTCGCGAATATGATGCGCCTGAAGGCGCCCTGGGTGAGGGATAGCCGCCCCGGTGTCTGGGTGTACCGGGCAAGCGAGGAACGGTTACGCCGGGCGCGGGAGGAGGCATCCGGGAGCGCCGGCCCCGAGGCGTATCGAAGGGACGGGGCGCCGCCATGGAAGGTGACGGCGCCGTTCGAGTTCACGATTTCGACGCGATATTCCGTGCATCCGCGGGGTGGCTCCGGGCTGGACTGTATCGGAGGCGGAGCCACGGCAGTCTGGAACGTGGGCCCGGTTCACAGTTGGGTGGCGGATGTGGGCGGCTGCAAGTTATTCACGTTCGAGCCGAGCCTCTCCGGCGACATCCTCAATTACCGCGTGGGTTCCCGATGGAGCCGCCGCGGGGGGCGGGTGGTGCCATACGGACAAGTGATGGTTGGGGGAAAACGAGCTACGGTGGAGAGCATACCGGATGACTACCTGGATGAAGTTCGGGCGATTGACCAGCTTCCGCGAAACCAACGCCCTCCTCGCTGGGAATACATCGACCGGCAGCAGGCGAACGGTTTCGCACTCTCGATAGGAGGGGGCTTGGAGATGCCGGTGAAACGCGCCCTCTCGCTTCGGCTGGCTTCACTCGATTACACCCATGCCTGGATCACAACGCCGGGCAATGCGAGGTATCCCGACAGCATCATGATCTCGATGGGGCTGGCCTTGCGGGTGGGGACCTGGTGAGCGACGCGTCTCCGGAGCGATGAGGGAGAAGGGCGCGCGTTGCCGGGCGAGGGAAAGAAACTTGGGGTTCTTGGCATCCGTGCCGATTTTTTGCTACCATTAAGGGGCCGCACATGGATCGTTCCCCTTTCCATTGCCTCCCAATTTCCGATCACGGAGACCGCTTTTCCTAGAATGAGCTTCACGATTTTTCTTGGTAACTTGCCACCCTGGG
>JADYZL010000560.1 GCA_020853155.1 Bryobacterales bacterium | reverse complement strand
TTTCGCCGGGATTCGCCCTGCTGCGATTGCGAGTTGCGGGGATTTGCAATACCGACCTGGAACTGCAACGGGGATACTACGGTTTCGAAGGCGTGCCGGGACACGAGTTTGTCGCCGATGTGGTGGAGGCCGATGAAGCCGCGTGGGTGGGACAGAGGGTCGTGGGGGAGATCAACCTGGCATGCGGGAATTGCGGCTGGTGCGAGCGCGGGTTGGGGCGGCATTGCCCGGCACGCCGCGTGCTTGGAATCGTGAAGCACGCGGGCGCGTTCGCGGAGTATTTCACCCTGCCCATCGCGAACCTGCATGCGGTGCCGGAATCGATGGCGGATGAGGTGGCCGTGTTCACGGAGCCGGTGGCGGCCGCTTGCGAGATTCTCGAGCAGACGGAAGTGAAACCAGGCACGAGGGTGGCGGTGCTTGGGGATGGAAAGCTTGGGCTGCTGATCGCAATGGTGTTGCGTCTGCATGGCGCAGAAGTGGATGTTTATGGGCGGCATCCGGAGAAGATGGCGATCGCGGCGGAACTGGGCGTGCGGCCGTGCAAGGCCGGGGAGAGCGGGGGCGCGAAGTATCCTCTCGTGGTGGATGCGACGGGGTCCGAGGAAGGGCTTGCCGCCGGGATCGCACTCTCGGAAGCCCGGGGAACGGTGGTGATGAAAAGCACCGTGGCACGCCCGGTGAGCGTCGACATGGCCAGCGTGATCGTGCCCGAGATCACGCTGCTTGGCTCGCGCTGCGGCCGTTTCGAGGATGCGCTTCCCCTGCTTTCGAGCGGGAGGATGCCGGTGGAACGGCTGATCCAGGCGGTCTACCCGCTTGGCGAGGCCTCGGCTGCGTTTGCGCATGCCTCGCGCAAGGGCACGCTGAAGATTCTGCTGCGGCCGTAAAGGGCTCCCTAGCCCGAGGGGAGATGGCATAGACTGGGCGGGTGATGACTCACCCGATTTCTCGCAGAACCCTGCTCCGCGGCGCGACGGCGGCCGGACTGGCCGTGCCGGTGGCGCGCGCGCAAGCACGGCCGCTGAACCTCGTCATGATCTATTGCGACGACCTCGGCTATGGGGATATCGGCTGCTATGGCTCCCCGATCCCGACGCCGAACATCGATTCGCTCGCGCGGGACGGCTTGCGGTTCACGGATTTTCATTCCGGCAACCCGGTGTGCTCCCCCTCCCGGGCATCGTTGCTCACGGGCAGGCACAATACGCGGGTGGGCGTGCCGCGCGTGTTCTTCCCGCGCGACAACAATGGACTGCCCACGGATGAGACGACGTTCGCGAGGATGGCCAAGGACAACGGCTACGCCACGGCCTGCGTGGGCAAGTGGCATCTGGGGCATAAGCACCCGCACCTGCCAACGGATCATGGGTTCGATGAATACTTCGGCATTCCTTACTCGAACGACATGAGCCCGCGCTGGCTGATGGATGGGGACAAGGTGATCGAGGAACAGGCCACGCTCGAGACGCTCACGCCGCGCTACACGGAGCGGGCCGTACAGTTCATCGAGAAGGCCAAGGACAAACCCTTCGTCCTCTATTTCGCGCACACGTATCCGCACATCCCGCTGGCGGCGTCGACGCGTTTCCGGGGAAAGTCGAAACAGGGGCTCTACGGGGACGTGATCGAGGAACTCGACTGGAGCGTGGGGGAGGTTCTGCGCGCGCTCGAACAGAACGGCTTGGCAGACCACACACTGGTGATCTTCGCGAGCGACAACGGGCCATGGTACCAAGGCTCTTCCGGGCGGCTGCGCGGACGCAAGGGAATGACCACGGAGGGCGGCATGCGCGTGCCGGGACTTTTCCGGCTGCCGCGCGTGATTCCGGCGGGGCGGGTGACGAACGCCTTCGCGAGCGTGATGGACATTCTGCCGACCTTCGCGGCAATGACCGGCATGAAACTGCCGGGAAAGCCGATCGACGGGGTGGACATCACGGATCTTCTGCGCGGATATGCCACGGAGGCGGAACGCGCGCAGCCGTTCCTGTATTTCGACGGATGGGATGCGCAATGCAGCCGGGTTGGCAAGTGGAAACTGCACTTTGCGCGGCGGAATGATTTCATCTACAGCCCTTCTCCGCAGGGAGGGCCGAAGACGCTCGTGCTGCGGCCGCCGGAACTCTACAATCTGGAACTGGACGCCGACGAAAGCTACGATGTGGCACCGGAGAATCCAGAGGTGGTGAAGCGGTTGATGGCGCAGACCGAGGCCATGCTGGCGGGCTTCCCCGAGGAAGTGAAAGCGGCGCGGGCGAAGGTGCTTGCCACACCGACGGGGCCGGGTGAACCGGGGAGACTGCCGCACGAGCGCGCCGCCAAGTGAAACGACGGGGGCGCGGAGACTCGATAGCGCCGGTCAGACATGGCCGGCGTCAGCCACTTTGATTCGCGAAGAATTGCTGCCGGTGCCGTTCGGCGATCGCTTGCAGGCGGGCAGCTTCTTTGGGGTGCTTTTCGATCACATTCGCAGTCTCGAAGGGGTCTTTCTCCATATCGAAGAGGCTGAGCCCGATCTTCTCCTGGCGGTACTCGCCCGCGGCGCCGTCATTGCCCGCCTTGACGAGCACGCGATAGGGGTGCGGAAGATGCAGTTTCCAGCGGCCGTCGGCGCTCACCACTCCTTCAAAATTCGGGCCGGTGGAAAACGGGTAATACTCGTGGGGAT
>JADYZL010000559.1 GCA_020853155.1 Bryobacterales bacterium | reverse complement strand
CGCGGAAGATGATCGAGATCGCCAAGGCGGCGAACGTGAAGCTCAGCGTCGTCAGCCAGCACCGCTTCGACGACTCCATGCAGTTTCTGGAACGGGCGATCACCGGCGGGCGCTTGGGGAAGCTCCTGCAGGCGGATGCTTACGTGAAGTGGTACCGCAGCGCGGAATACTACTCGCGCCCCATCAAGGGGAGCTGGGCCGTGGAGGGCGGGGGAGCGCTCATCAACCAGGCTATTCACCAGGTGGATATGCTCCACTGGATCGCCGGGCCGGTGGCGGAACTGATGGGCTTCTGGCAATTGCACGCGCTGCACAAGATCGAGAGCGAGGATGTGATCACGGCCATTCTCAAGTACGCGAACGGGGCGACGGGCGTCATCCAGTCTTCCACCGCTTTTTGGCCGGGGTACAGCGAGCGCATCGAGTTCCATGGCACGAAGGGCAGCGCGATCATCACGGGCGACCGGCTGACGGCTTGGGATGTGAAGGACGATGAGGGCGAGCCCGCTCCGGTGGCGCAGGATGTCGCTTCCGGTTCGTCGGACCCGATGGCGATTTCTCTCGCGCCGTTCGAACGCCAGTTCCTCGATTTCGCGGACGCCATTAAGAACAACCGGGAGCCCAAGTGCTCCGCGGCGGCCGGCTATGCCGCGCTCGAACTGGTGGAGAGCATTTACACGTCGTGCCGCAGCGGCGAGAAACAGGTGCTCGCGTAGGCGGGCGCGGTCCACGGATGGAAGATCACATGACCATCCGGGAATCGGCGTCGATTCCCGGCCCACTCAACGAATGGGAATCCTTTCGGGTTCCCGCCTCAAGCGCAAATCTTGGCCCTGGTTTCGACGCCCTGGGCATGGCTGTGCAGCTCTATCTAAGCTGCCGCTTTCGCCGGGCGGAGCACCTCGAGATCCGTGTAACGGGCAAGGACGCGGAGAGCATTCCCACCACCGCCGAAAACCTGATCTGGCAGACGGCACAGCAGGTGGCGGCGGAATTGGGCGGAGCGCTGCCCTCGATCGAATTGGAGATTGAGAACGATATCCCGATCGGCAAGGGGCTCGGTTCGAGCGCCGCCGCGCTGGTGGCCGGTGTGGTGATCGCGGTGCGGCTGCTGGGTCTCGATTGGGACCGGCACCGGATCCTCGACATGGCGGCCCGCATCGAAGGCCACCCGGACAATGTGGCGGCGGCGGTGCTGGGCGGGATCGTGTGCAGCGCGATCGACGACGACGGTATTGCCAGGGCGATCCGGCTGAACCTTCCGGAAACGATCGGGGCGAGCATCGTGGTGCCGGATTTCGCGGTATCGACCACCAAGGCGCGGGAGGTGCTGCCCTCGCACTACTCCAAGGAAGATGCGATATTCAACATCCAGCGCGCCGCTCTACTGATCGCGGCGCTCGCCACGGGGCATCGGGATGTATTCCCTACCGCGCTGATGGATAAGCTGCATCAGAGCTATCGCGCGAAGCTAATCCCGGGGCTCGAGGCGATTCTTGCGCTGCGGGCGGAGGGGTTGCTGGGCTGCGCAATCAGCGGCGCGGGCCCTTCGATCCTGGTGATTCATGAGAGCAACCATGCCGAGGTTTGCAATCTGGTGGAAGCCATTTTCCAGGAGCAGGGCCACAAGACCACGGTCTTTCACGCGGGGATCGACGAGGACGGGCTGCAACTCTAGCTGCGCGGATGCCGGGCAGGCGGGCGGTGCGAATCGGGGCTTCGCGGCGCTTCCGGGTGCTTGCGTTTTCCGGGAACCCTGTCATTCTGGTTCTGTTGAGGGATTCGGGAACCCGGCGTGCGCGGCAACCGTCCCACTATCGGGTTCGTGTACCGGAAGCGAGGTTTCGCATGGGGAAAAGAAATCCGTGGGTGTTGCTGGCGGCAATCCTGCTCTGCGCCGCTTCTTCCGTGTTCGGACAGAATGCGGTGTCGGCGAAATCCGGGATGGTGAACTATTTCGAAGGGAAAGTGCTGCTCGACGGCAAAGCGCTTGAGTATGACCGTGCCCGGTTTCCGCAGATTCCGCAGGGTGGCATGCTGGAAGCGACGGACGAAGGCCGCGCCGAAGTGATGCTCTCGCCGGGCGTGCTGATGTGGGTGGGCGAGGGAGCCAAGGTGGAACTGGTCTCCGACAACCTGCTGAACGCAAAAGTGCGCGTGCTTGCCGGGAGCGTGGTGATCTCCGGAACCGAATTTACCGATGAGATGTCGCTTACCGTGCTGGTAAACGACGATTCCGTGAATATCCAGAAGAAGGGCATTTATCGATTTGACGCCGCGCCGGCCTCGCTTTATGTGTATGAGGGAGAGGCCACCGTGGAGCGCGCGGCCGGAGAGACGAAAGTGAAGAAGGGCCGGACCCTGGCGCTCTCGCAGCCCCAGGCGGAGATCGCCAAATTCGATAAAGACGAAGCGAGCGCGTTGCTTGCGTGGGCGGAATCCAGGGATAGCCAGATCCAGACTGCAAGCCTTTCTTCCGCGCGCAGAATGGCGGCCGGTGGGTACCCAGGTCTCGGTTACAGCGCCTTGGGAGGGACGGGCTATTGGCTCTACAACCCGTATTTTGGGATGTACTCGTTTGTGCCCCTGAACAGCATGTTGATGAGCCCGTTCGGGTATTACTACCTGAGCCCCAGGGCGGTGAACGGCTATTACCAGGATTATTATTACGGCATGGCTGCGGCATCCCGGGGAGGCCGCGGCGCTTCGCCGGATTCCGGGATGAGCCGGGGCGGGTTCGGCGCCAGTTCCGATGGATTTGGCGGCTACTCTCGCGGCGCTTCGTCGATGGGTGGCGGCGGGTTCGGCGGAGGCCGTTCGATGGGTTCATCGAGCGAGGGCAGCTTCTCGCGCGGGAGCGCGCCTGCAAGCGGCGGCTCGACCGGTGCGATGACTCCCAGCGCCCCGAGCGGCGCGTCGATGGGCCGGGGCGGCTCGAGCGCCGGACGCGGTGGCGGTGGCGGGCGCAACTAACGCTGCGCCGGGCATCTTTCCGTGGTATTCCGCAGCCTAGACACCGCGAAAATGGAGCACGGCGCCCTTGCCTTCATCCAGCCGTAGCGCATAATTTCCAGCGGAATTACGGCTGGCAACCGGCAGGTTCGCGCCTTCCATCGTGACGGCGGAGAGCACGCAATTGCGCGGCGCACGGACCGCCGCGTTGAGCCCGGTGGCGCTCTTCATCCGGGCGCTGACGAGCCGGCCTTCCTTCCAATCAAGTCCCACCATGGCGTTTCCGCGCGCCTTGAGGCCATCCACGCTGCCGTTGCGCCAGGATGGGGGCAGGGCGGGCAGCAGATCGAGTACGGGCGAGCCGTCTTGCTGAACGGTGTGGCTTTGCAGAAGCGCTTCCACAATGGCTGCGGCTCCGCCAAAGTTGCCGTCGATCTGGAAGGGCGGGTGGTTGTCGAAGAGGTTCGTGAGCGTGGATTTTTCGAACAACGCATGAAGGTTCTCTTCGACCTTCGCGCCTTCCCGGAAGCGCGCCCAGAAATTGATGATCCACGCGCGGCTCCAGCCCGTATGCCCGCTGCCCGCGGCGAGGCGCTGTTCGAGGAGCTTCCTTGACGCCGCATACAGCGCGGGCGTGCCTTGTTCCGTGACCACCGCGCAGGGATGCAGGCCGATGAGCGGGGAGCAGTGGCGATGGCCTGGTTCCGCTTCCTTAAATTCTTTGTTCCATTCGAGTAGTTGCCCCTTCGAACCGATGCCCGGTCTGGCCAGCCGCGTAAGCGCGTTCTGAAGGTCCGCGATAAACGGCGCATCCAGGCTTTGCCGCTGCCCGCCCGGAGGGTTCAACAGCGACGCCAGATGGATCACGTGCTCGAACAGGCTCTGGATGAGAAACAGGTCCATCGTCGCGCCAATGGCGACCCCGGCTCGCTTGCCGTCTTCCGTTAAGAAAACGTTCTCGGGCGAGGTGGAGGGTGCGGTGGTGAGTTTGCCATCAGGCCCGTCGACGAGCCAGCCGCGCAGGAAGCGAGCGGCCTCGCGCATCACCGGGTATGCCGTGTGGCGCGCGAACTCCGCGTCCCCGGTGAAGCGCCAGTGTTCCCACAGGTGCTCGCACATCCAGGCCGCGCCCATGGGCCAAAGCGCCCAGATCGGGGAGCCCCAGCCGAAATCGCCTACGGGATTGGTGAGCCGCCACAGGTCACTGTTATGGTGGCAGACCCAGCCGTCGAGGCCGTAGTAGCCTTTGGCCGCGGACTTGCCGCTCTCGACGAGTTCTTCCACCAGCCGCAGCATGGGTTCATGGCATTCGCTGAGGTTCGCAACCTCGGCCGGCCAGTAATTCATCTCTACGTTGATGTTCGTCGTGTAGTTGGAACTCCACGGCGGGCGCACCATGTCGTTCCAGATGCCCTGGAGATTCG
>JADYZL010000558.1 GCA_020853155.1 Bryobacterales bacterium | reverse complement strand
CATCCTTGCCCCCGTGGCTTCCGGCAGATGATACGCTACCGGGGTGATGTACCTCCGAACTCTTGCTCCACGGATGCTGCTGTTGTATTCGTGCTTGCTTCTTGTGCGGGCACCCGCTCTGGGTCAAACACCGCGGGAGCCGCTGGCCGGAACCATGCCATACGTCTATCGAAGCATTGGAAGTCTGAAACTGGACCTGCAGGTTCTCTCGCCGGATGCCTCCTTCGCGGGGCCGCGGCCGGCGATCGTCTATTTCTTCGGGGGCGGATGGAACAAGGGTTCGGTGAAACAGTTCATCCCTTTTGGCGAGGCGCTCACCAAACGCGGAATGATTAGCATCTTCGTCGATTACCGCGTCGCTTCGCGCAATCACACGACTCCCTATGACGCGGTGGACGACGCTCGGGCGGCGATGCGCTGGGTGAAGAACCACGCGGGCGAACTCGGTGTGGACCCGAAGCGCATCGTGGCGGCCGGGGGTTCCGCGGGCGGGCATCTTGCGCTGATGACGACCGTCGGACCGCCCGAAGAGACCGGAACAGTCTCTTCGGCGGCAAGCCTCCTGATCGGGTATAACCCGGTGGCGGACGTTCGGGACGCTCGATGGGCAGATCGCTTTGGAGCGAAGGCGAGCACAATCTCCCCCACATCGCACGTGAGGCCCGGCCTGCCCGACACGCTTCTATTCCATGGCGAAGCGGACACGACGGTGCCCATTCAACAAGTGCGTGACTTCTGCGCGGCGATGGTGAAGGCAGGCAACCACTGCACGGTCTCCGCCTTTGAGGGGGCGAAACACGGTTTCTTTAACGTCCGGGAGCAGAACAAACGGTGGTATCCCCGCGTGATGGAGCAAACCATTGAGTTCCTGCGGAAGCACGGGTACGTCGAGTGACCGGAACGTGTTGGGCTGCGGCGCTGAACTGAGAATGGGGTCCGCGAGATAGACGGAGAACGCGTTTCCGGGGCTTCGCCGGCGATAGGCGGGTGTGGGTGGCACCGCTGGACGTAGCGGCAGGAGTGGGGCGGATACATCCAGGCGTGCACAACGCCCGGCCATTCCCGTCCTGCCGCTGAGGTGGCGGTTCTCGAACATCCGCGGATGTGTTCGTCATGTGTCCCCCCAATTGACCGTGCTCGCAATGCCCGAGCAATGGAGGTGGGAAACGCTCCGGATGACAACAAGGGAAGCCTTGCATCATCTTGTCGATGAGTTGCCGGAGGACCAAGTAGACGTGGCGCGGCCGATGACGACGGACCGGCGTTAAGTGAGGAAGCTCTTGCGTCGCTTGACCGTGGCCTTGCCGATCTTGCCGACGGGCGGGTCAAGCCGCTTGAGCGGCATGAGCAAGAACGCCGACCGCGAGCTACGGCGTCGTCATCTTTCCGGTATGATGCGTCCGCGAGTCGGGGGACCCGGACGTGGATTCGAACCGGGCCGGTTGCGGGGCGGCTGCGTCTTCGGGGCGCACCGCGGCTCGCTTGTCCGCGAGGCGCGGGTTGAACGCGCTATTGCTTGCCGAACTGGAGAGACAGGCCGAGGCCGAGCGTCACACCGCAGTTTGCTCTGGCTTCATCGATCTGCCCTATCATGGGAGCAGGTGGTTATGCGAGTTAAAGGAACATTTGGCATACTGCTTTTCCACGGAATTGTGCTTGCAGGCCTCGTCGGCGGCTTGCGGGGGCAGACGGCCAAGAATTTGCCGTACCGCGCGATTGAGCATCCGGAGTTTATTCCGGCTTCCGAAGCGACGTTTATGAGCGGGCAGGACCGGTTGATCGGGGTGACCAACGGAACGTTGGCGAAGGCTTACCCGGCGGGCATTCTGTCGCAACACGGGCTGGTGCAGGATAGGCTGCCGGATGGCCCGATCGCGGCGACCTGGTGAGGGTACTGCAATACGGCCCTCGTGTTTAGGGCCGAGGCGAATGGCAGGGAACTGCATTTTGAGAACGCCGGCGTGATCGGCGGCAATGAGGTTTTTCGCGACAAGGAGACGGGCAGCCGCTGGCAGCAATCAAGCTTGCAGGCGATCTCCGGTCCGCTGAAGGGCGTGCATTTGGAGCTGCGAGAGTTCCTGTTGACGACTTGGGCGGAGTGGCTGCGGCTGCATCCGCGCACGCTGGTGTTGAAGCCGCTGCCGGGCTACGCGGAACGGATCCCGGAGAAGAACCGGCAGATCCGGGAGGCGCTGCTGCAGCGGGGGAGCGCTCCGGCCGATGCGCGGTTGACGGACAAACGCCTGCCGCCGAAGACGATGATCCTCGGTTTGACGGCGGCGGGGATGAGCAAGGCGTATCCTCTGAATTCGCTACGCGAGGTCAAGGTGATCAACGAGTTGCTGGGCGGGGAGCCGGTGGTGATTATTCATCAGCCGGGCTCCGACACCACCACGGCGTTTTCCCGTCGAGTGAACGGAAAGATCTTGCGATTCAAAGCAGAGAATGAGCAAGCTTCGGAGTTGACGGATGTGGAGACGGGCTCGTTGTGGGATGCGTACGGACATTCCACCCACGGCAGGCTGAAGGGCGCCGAATTGAAGACGCTGATCCTCGAGCCGGAGTTCTGGTTTGCGTGGTCAGAATTCCACCCCGGGACGCAGATTTACAGTGCTGGAAAGGGGCGCAAGTAGTCCCGGGCCAGGCCGCTCGACACTTAATGCGAGCTGCCAGCCGGGCCTGGAGTGGTGAGTGTGGCGCCCTTTTTCGCGAAGATCAGTGCGAGCAGTTTGGCGGGTTCCGTGGAGCTAGCATTTCTCGAAACCTCGTGCGTGCTTCCGGGCGGTTCGTAGAACATCTCCCCGGTCTTGTAGAGGCGCTCGGGCTGCCCTGAAACCTTGGTGATGACACTTCCCTCCAGGACGTAGGCCAGGACAAACCCCGCGTGGTGGTGCGTGGAACCCACGCGGCCGGCGGGAAACGGAACTTCGCTTACGGTGACCTGCCAGCCGTCCATGGTGAGATCGGGGAGATCGTGGACAAAGACATGCCCGCGCGGGGCGGAACTTTGGCCTGCCATCATGCCCGATGCACTAAGAAGAGCGAGTACGGTGGCGAGAGCGTCGCGACGTGTTTCCATACCTAAAATAGTATCCGAAATACAGGTTATCAGGTAGGAGGAGAGCGACGTGTGTCAAGGACCGGGTCGTAAAGGGATCTCGAGTCGCCAAGTTGGGGGCCGAGGCAGTCGGCGAGGTTATACGGGCACGGGATCGGGAGAATCAGCGATGCCGGCTCCGTCTCTGCTTTGAGCCGTGTCTCGCGAACGAGAGCCTCGTGAACGCGGAGCCGATGAGGCTGAGTGCTATCGCCAGGTGGAGCGCCAGTCTTCCCAGGGGCTTTCTACTTGGCCGACGGGGTTGTTGGTCTCGCGGTAGTGCGTGGCTTGGGCGCGGGCGATGTAGGTGGAGCCGGGGAGGAATTCGTCGTTGGCCTTCTTCAAGAGGGCATCCAGTTTGCGGTCCAGCCGGGAACGGAGGGACGGTTGCTTCTCCACCAGGTTTTGCATCTGGAAGGGGTCCCGCTGATTGTCATAGAGGAGCCAGGGTCCGTGGATGGAACGGACGTACGTGTAGCGCGGGGTGCGGACGCCGCGGTACTCCGCGATGCCGTAGCGGCGCATCATGGAGAAGGAGGCGGGCAGGTTCAACAGGGCGGCGGGCTCCGCTTCGTCTTTCACTTCGCCTTTCACGAGCGGAGCAAAGTTCGTGCCCTGGACGGATTCGGGCACGGGCAAGCCGGCGAGGCCGAGCAGTGTGGGCATGATGTCCGGCGCGTCGATGGGCGTCACGCTCGCGCGGCTTCGTCTGCCGAGCAGGCGGGGATAGCGGATAAGAAACGGGACGCGCAAGGATTCCTCCCACGGCAGTTGCTTCATGGTTAAGCCCTGGCTGTGGAGCATGTCGCCGTGATCCGACGCAAAGACGAATAGGGTGTCTTCGGCCTGACCGCTTGCATCCACGGCGTTCACGAGGCGGCCGACGCAACGGTCCAGCGCGGCGATGTGGGCATAATAACCCCGCAGATTCTTCGTGGCTTCCTCGGCCTGAGCCTTGGGGACATTGGGGCGCAACCGAATCTCGCGTTCGCGGTAGAGAGCCTGAAATTCTTCGGGGGCCGTCCCGTAGGGATTGTGCGGCGGCCCCAGGGAGAGAACCAGAAAATAGGGTTCACGCGATTTGCCGCGGGCACGGATAAACTCGCAGGCCTCGTCCGTTTGCGCGATGGCATCGTAGCCCTGCCAATAGCGGGGCGTGGGGTCGTCCCCGGCGTAGTAGAGGGAATGGTTGTAGTCGTGGGTACACTCGCAGACGCGCCAGTAGTCGAACCCGAAGCGGGAGGCTGGCGGGACCGGGGCCAGGCGGCGGCCAAACTTGCCGTCCGGGCTCCCGT
>JADYZL010000557.1 GCA_020853155.1 Bryobacterales bacterium | reverse complement strand
GTCATTCTGGAACCCCACCGAATCCTCAATGGCGCTGGGGTTAAGCGCCGTCACACCCGGATCGAAGCCGAAGGCCCCTCGCGGCCCTTCGCCAAGTTCCGGCTGCCAGTGGTTCATCAGGTGATGCAGGAACTCGAGACCGAAGCGAATCTCGTGCTTGCCGCGCATCCAACCCGCGTTCAGGTTCGCGGTATAAGATTGGTCGTTGCGAAACAAGGGATTCCACCCTTCCGGGTTCCCAAGCGTGGAGTAATCGGAGATATAGAAGGCGGGCATGCCGCTTTCCTTTTCGTCGGGGCCGTTCGTGCCGGGAATCCCCATTACGTCGCTACCGAAATTCTTGCCCAGGTCCGGCGGGCGCACGTTCTGCCCGAAGCGCGTCCAACCCACCGTGCCATCGATCAGGAAATCCGGCGTCAGCGAATAGGTCGTTCCGATCGCCGCCAGTTGCGTGAGCGTGTGGCCGGAGCCGAGCCCGCCATCGCAGAGACAGTCTCCGCCGGCGGCCCCCAGCCCGAACTCGCCCTTCACGAGCGCGTTCATCACGCTGTATTTCCCCCACAACTGGTGTTTCTCGTTCCGGTTCCAGTTGACCTTCGCGTCCATGTTGTTCCGGTTGAAACGCTGCGTCCCCTGGTTGAAATAGTTGTCCAGATCGCCGGAGCGGTTGGGGTTGGGAATCAGCGCCGCCAGCTTCGCGATCGCCGGGTTGAGGCGCGCGCCGGGAATCACATTGATGCGGCCGCCGCTCGAAAAGACGGAGCGTCCCGTGCCGTCGGGATTCCCCGAATACGGGTCGAACACCATCCCATCGCGCAGTTGCGTGACCAGCCCTTCGGTGGTCGGCACGGAGATGGATTGCCCGCGGCTATCCAGAATCGGATCGCCGAGCATCCGGCTGAAGTCACCCGAACGGAAGTCCGCGGTAGGCACGGAGTACAAGTCGGAGCGGCCCACCCGCTCGAACGTGCCTTCCCAATCGGTGAAGAAGAACAGCTTGTTCCTCTTGATCGGGCCGCCCAGGCTGCCGCCGAGAATGTTCCGGTTGCCCTTCGGCTTCGAAGTTTGGCCGGCGCGATTCTCATCCCACGTCATCGCGCGCGTGGCGTTGTTGGCATTGAACCAGAACAGGCTTCCATGGAAATCATTGGTGCCGGATTTCGTAGCCACCGTCACCGCCGCTCCGCCCGTCATCCCCTGGTCCGCATCGAAATTGTCCGTGGAGATGTTCACTTCCTCGATGCTCTCCACCGGTGGGACGTAAACCATGTGGTGTGGCATCGTGATGAGGATATTCGCCGCGCCATCCACTTTCGTGTTATTTGCGCCGCGTTCCTGCCCATTGATGTTCGTGGTGAAATCCCGCTGTGGCGTGTCGATCACCGCATTCTGGAATGCCACGGGCGTGGCCCCGGGCACCAGATTCATCAAGCTCTGGTAGTTGCGGTAACCGCCAAGCGGCAGACTTTCGATCGCTTGAGATTCCAGATTCGTGCTCACATCGGTCTTGGTTGTCTGAAGGACGGCGGCGTTGGCTTCCACCGTCACACTCTCCGTGACGTCGCCCACCTCAAGGCTCACGTCCGCGCGGGTCACCGTGTTGATGCTGACATTCACGCCCCGTTGCGTAACGGGTTTGAAACCGGGAGCGCTGATGGTCACTTCATACGTCCCCTCCAGCAGGTTTGGAACGGAGAAGTACCCGGTCTGGTTCGTAGTAGTCTGACGGCTTAACCCCGTTCCGGCGTTCTTTACCGTCACTCCAGCCCCCGCAACCACAGCGGCGGACTTATCTGTTATGGTTCCGACGATAGAACCGTAGAGCACCTGCGCCGGAGCAGCCAGCGGCGCGATACCAAGGATGACAAACAGTGCGATTCCCAACGGCGTGAGAATCCCAGAATGTGGTAGTTTACCGATTCTGTTCACAGATCCCTCCCTGATGCAAAACTCTGACCGTAGCCATGCGTATCACGCGGAAAAGATGGAATCAAGGGGGGAAGTATTCCCGCAAATAGAACGCGATTCTCCTTGTTTACACAAGAAATTCCGCGCCGGCCTTCCTCGGAAAGCTTCATTCCAGCCCGCTTGCCATCCACCGCCGGGGGCCTCGTCACTTCGCATGGGATCGTTGTGTCGATAGGTCTTGACCTACAGCTACCCGCTGTGTTTCGCGCGGGAATACCGGCGCTGGCTCTTGCTCTTCACGTGCTTTTCCGGCAGGGAATCCTGAGTTATGCCGCAATACAAGACCCGCCCGGCCGGTTCCTTCGGAGCGCAAGACTGCCATTCGCTTTGGTGTGAAGAAATGGGCGCGTTCCCCGCGTTTTCGTCCTATATTATTGATTCTGCGCCAATAGGCAGAGCGAGTAATACGCCCTCACCTTACCCGGTCTCCCCTGTGCGCCCGGCGATGGCGCTTCGAAACCGTTGGATCGGGAACAAGGATTCGCTCGTCCGTCAAATTGCACAAGTATAGCGGTGGGCTCGCGAAAACCTTGCCGGGAGCAGGAGAACGCGAGGGTGCGCGGAAGCGAGCCGGTGCGCAAACGATGTGCTGAGACGGAGTTCGAATGCCAGTAAGAAAATACACACTTCTCTGGAGATGCCGTGGCCGGCGACGCAAGGGGTCCGTTGCGCGAAGCGATCTTTGTATCAGTGAAGCAACGAAAACAACAGCGGAAACCTTTGTAAATTTCTTCCCAATTCGGTATCCGGTTATTCTTTCTCTGCGCTGACGGCAAGCCCACTGGCCGAGGCACAGCCCGCCTTGGTGCCTTGGTCAGAGTGCTTCGGCTTGCGGCCACGCTTTTGTGGCTCGAGGACTCGTTCGAGCTTTGCCTCCAACCCGGTTACGAAGTCCTTGCGGCCGAACGGGCGGCCCTTGTGGGTGGCTTCCCGAAGGCAGTCCAGCTCACCGGATTGCCGGAAGCCGAGCCCAGGCGCCTCCCGCCATATCGGAGCTGGGCCGCTTTCCGCCCAGGCGCGGTGGTCAAGCCATTCCGGGGCGGGCGCGAGACCAGCGTGGACACGGGCGCTGGACCACGGATAGTCCGGAACCGAAGCGGCCGTCCCCGCGCGAACCGGGTTAAACTCCACATAGCGCATGGCATAGGCGGCATGTGCGGGGTCGAGGGGGCAGGAGAAGCAACGGCTCTCCCCGGAGTGGCCGCGGCGGTGGAGG
>JADYZL010000556.1 GCA_020853155.1 Bryobacterales bacterium | reverse complement strand
GCTGCTGTTGCCGGTGGACCACGTGGTATCGGCCGAGTTCCGCGAAGGCGCGCCGTTCGAAGTGGTGGACCAGATCCCGGACGGCATGATGGGCCTGGACATCGGGCCAAAGACGGTGGCCGCGTTTGCCGCGGCGATCGCCGAAGCCAAGCTGATCATTTGGAACGGACCGATGGGCGTCTTCGAGAAGCCGCCGTTCGACAAGGGCACGATGGCGCTGGCGAAAGCCGTGGCCGATTCGAGCGCCGTTTCGATCGTCGGCGGCGGAGACTCCGAGAAGGCCATCAAAGCCTCCGGCCTTGCTTCAAAGATCAGCCACATTTCCACGGGCGGCGGCGCAACCCTGGAGTATCTGAGCGGCATCACCCTGCCCGGCGTGGCAGCACTGAGCGAAGCTTAGTTTACGCAAGAAGATTGCCTCTCCTCGAAACCGGCGCCGCGTGTGGCGCCGGTTTTTATTGCGTGTGTGCGCCGGACAGCCTGCACAAAATCGGGAGCGTATCTTCCTGCCCGGAGCGTAACTCCACTCTGCTTCCCCTCGCCTGATAGAGAGGGGCCGGTTTCGTTGCTCTTCTATCCCAATTTCATTCAGGACATTTTCATCCTGATTTATGTGACAATGTAAATGGTGGGGTATATCAAATTTGAAGCCCCACATTCTTGGAGGTTAGATTTGTTTTCATCCTATTTTCGTCTGCTGCTTCTTAGCGCGGCGCTTGTGAGCGCGTGCTTTGGGCAGGCATTTACGGCGAACTTCACCGGTTTGGTGACAGACCCTGGCGGCGCGGTGATTCCCGGCGCCCAAGTGAAACTTCGTAATACAGCAACCAATGAAGAGCGCCAAACAACCACCGGCGCCGAAGGCCGCTATACCTTCTCCCAACTCCTTCCCGGCAACTACGAACTCTCGGCTAGCTCGCAAGGGTTCAAGACATTCGTGCAGCGCGAAATTCAACTTCTCGCAAACCAGTCGGCGGAACTGACGGTCCAGTTGCAGGTCGGCGATGTGGCGGAAAGCATCGAGGTGTCCGGAGCAGCCATCCAACTCGACACGCAGACGGCAAACCAGACGGTGACCATCACCCAGAACATGGTGCAGAATTTACCCACGAACGCCCGGAACCCGATGCTGATGGTTCATGCCACGGCCGGTGTCGTTTCGGTGCGCACGGGCATCTCGGATTCGACTCAGGACCAGAATCACGACCGGTTCGGAATGAACGGCGGCCGCGGCACGACGACGCTCGTGCTGCTGGATGGCGTCTCCGCGACGGCCAACACGGGTTGGAATGGCTTGCTCTATTCGCCATCGGTCGATTCGGTTCAGGAAGTGCAAATTAATCGCAATTCCTACGACGCGCAGTTCGGCCGCTCGGGCGGCGGCGTCGTGAGTATCGTCACCAAAGGCGGTTCGTCCCAGTTTCACGGCTCCGCTTTTGAGTTTCTTCGGAATTCCGTTCTGGATGCCAACTCCTGGACCAACAACCGCTCCGGGTTGAAGAAACCGATTTTCCAGCGGAATCAGTTCGGTGGAAATCTCTCGGGCCCCATTTGGCGCGACAAGCGCCTATTCTTCTTCGGCGGCTATGAAGGTCTGCGTCAAGGCACTCCATCTACAACCATCACGACGGTGGCAAGCGAACTGGAGCGGCAGGGCGATTTCTCCCAGACCTTCAACGCGAACAAGAGCCTGGCCACCATTTACAACCCGTTCACGACCCGGCCGAACACAAGCGGCCCTGGTTCGCTTCGCGATCCCTTCCCGAATAACCGGATCCCCGTGCAACTGATTGATCCGGTGGGCGCGAAAGCGATGGCTCTTTACCCGAACGCGAATAACCCCGGCGACGAGTTCACCGGCGCGCGCAATTATGTCGCAACCGGCAAGGCCGTCGCCGTTTCCGATCGCAGCGACATTCGCGTGGATTGGGCCCGCAGTGAAAAGCACACCATGTATGCGCGCTATTCAAAGGCATTTCGCGTCGACAATCTGCCGCCGAACATTTGGGTTTCAAGCGGCGATACTGGGCCTATTTCCCATAATCCGCGCTATCACGTGACCGTTGGCAATACCTTCGTCCTGAGTCCTACCCTCGTGATGAACGTGCTCGCGGGGCACGGAAGCTGGACGGAAGCGCAGCGCTCTGAGTTCTATGGCCGAGATGGGGCGGAATTGGGTTTGCCCTCCTCCGTCGTCGCGTTGTCCGACGCAAAGACGATCCCACAGTTCTTCCCGGCGAACTACTCGAACATCAGCTATGCCCGCGACTTGAATCTGATCTCTAGAGTGGACAACCTCCAGGTGAATCTCACCAAGGAAATGGGCGCCCACAGCATCAAGTTTGGCTTCACCTGGGAATCCGCGAAGCGAACCGGTGGCGCTTACTGGGCGCCGAGGTTCAATTTCAACCGCGGAATGACCTCCGGCCCCACCGCGACCTCCAACAGTACCGTCAGCGGGAATTCTCTCGCGAGTATGCTGCTCGGCACGGGTTCGGGTGGCGACCTGCAGAAGCCTGTCCTGAATTCAAGCAATAACGTGTACTACGGTGGTTACATTCAGGACACCTGGCGCATCGGTCGCAAATTGACCCTGAGCCCTGGGCTGCGCTATGAACTGCAGCGCCCGCCCACGGATCGCTATAACCATGGCACGTACTTCGATCCGGACGTCGTGCATCCTCTCGCCGAGAAAGTGGGTTTGCCGCTCAAGGGCGGCCTCATGTTCCTCGACGAAAACAACCGCTTCCCCTGGAATGACGATCGAAACAACTTTGCGCCGCGCCTCGGTGTTGCTTATAAGATCACGGACAAACTGGTGCTGCGAACCGGTTACGGAATCTTCTATCCGCTCGTTCGCGGCGGGATCAACTCCACCGGTTACTCCGCGAACACGCCTTGGCTGACCAGCGTGGGCGGTGACGGGATTACGCCTCTGAACCTGCTTAGCAATCCGTTTCCAAGCGGCCTCGTCCCGGCGCTGGGCAATTCACTGGGCCTCATGACGAACGCGGGGCTTGGCATTGGTTACACCGAGAGAAACTACCCGAACGGCTACGTGCAGAACTACAGCCTGGACTTCCAATATGAATTGGATCGTTCGACGGTTGTCGAGGTGGGCTACGCGGGGCATCAGGGCCGCAAGCTTGGATACGGAGTGGGCCTGAACGACAACCAACTCCCGTCCGATCTTCTTAGCATGGGGGATGCACTGAATCAGCAAGTGCCGAACCCCTTCTTTGGGTATATTACGTCCGGCAATCTGTCCGGGCGCACCGTTCCGCGGCACCGTTTGCTGCGGCTATACCCACAGTTCGATTCGGTCAGCCGCTCCGGCGAGACTCCGGGTGGCAGTTCCAGCTATAACGCGTTCCTCGCGAAGATCACGAAACAGTTCTCCCAGGGCTTGACGCTGCTGGCCAGCTATCAATGGTCAAAGGCGATTGACAACCTCGCGGAGGGGGAACCCGGATTGAGCGACGGCTTCCGGGATTACAGCAAGGTGTGGATCGAGCGCGCGATCAGCGCGCACGACATCCCGCATAACTTCGTGACGACGTTCGTCTACGATCTTCCGTTCGGGCGCGGCCGCCGGCTCGCCTCGGACCTTCACCCCGCGGCGAATCTCGTTCTCGGCGGCTGGCAGGTTTCCGGAATCGTGCGTTTCCAAAGCGGCCTGCCCTTCCGCGTGACCGCGCCCAGCACGATCGGCACGTATGGGTTTGGAGCCCAGTATCCGAATCTCATGAGCGCGGATGCGTTGAAGGTGGAGAATCAGACACCGGAACAGTGGTTCAATACAAGCGCATTCTCGGCGGCCGCTCCCTATACCGTGGGCAGCGCGCCGCGACGCTTGACGGAGTTGCGCCAAGCCGGCGCGAAACATGCCGACATCGCCCTGATGAAGAACTTCCACCCCACGGAGGCGCTAAAGGTGCAGTTCCGCGCGGAGTTCTTCAATCTCACCAACACGCCGCAGTTCGGTCCTCCGGATGCGTCGTTTGGCAGCAATACTTTCGGGCGCGTGAACGGCACGTTTAGCGCTCCCGCCCGCAACGTGCAGTTTGGCTTGAGAATGGATTTCTGAGTGTCATGAAGCTGACTCGCAGACAATACTTGGCCGCCCTGGCCGCCGCGCCGGTTACCGCCGGCGCGGCGGCCGGAAACGGCTGGACTCCGGAATGGGACCGGGCGATCCTCCTCAGCGCAGTCCAACGCGCGGACGGGAGTTTCGATCCGGCGGAGAGCATGCTCAAGCGCACGGTGGGAGCGGAATACCGCTACCACACCAACATGCGCAGCACCACGGTGCATCCCACGCGGGACTCCCTCGAATACGCACTGCTGCTGCTTGAGGCTGGCGGCGTCGAGCGTAAGGAACGTGCGATTCGCGCCCTTGAGCGCATCCTCGCGCTTCAGGAAACAGACCCGGCAAGCAAGTGGTATGGCATTTGGGGTTATTACCTGGAGGAACCCGCTCCGAAAATGGCCCCCGCGGATTGGAACTGGGCGGATTTCAATGGCTCCTTGCTCCTGATGATCGAAAACCGCCACGGAGCAGCGCTTCCGGAAGCGCTACGAAATGCCGTACGGCAGGCAATCCACCACGCCGCTTACTCCGTGCGGCGGCGGAACGTCTCCATGACGTACACCAACATCGCGGTGCAAGGCTCATTCGTCGTGTCGGCCGCTGCCGAACTGCTGAATGACAAAGATCTACGCGGATATGCGGACGACCGGTTGCGGCGCTTCGCGGCCACGGTGGACGAAACCGGCAGCTTCGCCGAATACAACAGCCCCACCTACGCCAATGTGACGATCGAGAACCTGACGCGCATGGCGCAGGTACTGCGGGACGAATCCACGCTGCGCCTCGCGGGCAGGATTCACGAGCGCGCGTGGCTGCACCTCGGCAAACACTGGCACGTTGCCACACGGCAGTTGGCGCCACCGATGAGCCGCAGCTACAACACCGATATCGGCGCGCCGGTCTGGATCCAGAAAGCTCTCGGCAACCGCCTCTCCTTCGCCGCGCTGGAGCAACTCCGCAAGGGCGAACCCCCGACATCGGGGGAGGTTGCGCTGCTCAATTACCGCTGCCCTCCACCCATCGCGCTGCTGTTTTTAGAGCCCGGTTCGCCGCGCCAGCACCGTGAAGTTTTCCTCCCCGCCCCGCCTCCCGTAACACCGGTGCAGGGAACGACATGGCTCGGCAAAGACTTCTGTCTGGGTTCCGTCAACCGGGGCGATTTCTGGATTCAGCGCCGCCCGCTCCTCGGCTTCTTCGGCGGAGCATCGCGGCCCGCGCACTATGTGCAGTTCCGCTTCCTTAAGGACGATTACGATTTCACGTCCGCGCTGCTCTATACCGCGCAGGAACGCGGCCAAGTGCTCGGCGCGGTGAACTTCCGTACGCCGGGCGGAGACAAGCATCCCAATCTGGATCCGGTACCGGAAGGCGGGTTTCAAGCCACCCGCATGCGTCTGATCGCGGAGATCAACGGCGCGCCGGATACGGTGGAGATTTTGGCAAACGGCAAGCGCGTGCAGCCTGGTGACGGCAAGCTGGCATCCTCCACGCGGATCGCGGTGGATCTTGGCGGCGCGAAGTTGTTCTTCCAGTCCAGGGTGGCCGTGTTCGGAAAGGAAAAGCCAAGCGTATCGATCGCGCGCGAAGCCGGCAAGCTGACGATTTCGCTCGATCTGCTGGAATCGCCGGGCCTCGTACGCTGGCAGGAGGCGGGTGAAGCCTACGCCGTCTTCACGCTTGCGATGCACGGGGCCAACGGCTCACTGAGCGACTTCAATTCGGCGATGGCAAAGATAGCCTTTGGCGAAACGCACAACGGCGGTATCAGCCAGTCGCATTGGGGACCGCTTGCCCTCCACGCCGCCACCGCGCCCGCCGCGATTTCCGCGCAAGACCGCGCCTACCAGGGAATGCTCAACGGCAAACCCATCCCGCTCATGCGGTTGAGCGACGAGCGGCTAGTCTGACTTAGCCGCAGGCCGTTCGCGAGACGAATGCCCCCACCGGTGGCATTCGTCTCACCAACTCGTCCCGCGCGCCATCATCGACAACCTCACCCATCGATATTCGCGGAATAAGTCATCCCGAAGCGCCTCACCGTCCACGCCGCCGTTGCATTCCGGGCTTGCTTGGCATATCTTGGACACTTTCCCGATCTTGCGTGGGGGTCTTGGATGTCTCAGCCCGAACTCACTGCCGAACAGGTTGCCGCGCGGATGGATTCGCTCTATGAGTTCGACCGGGAACCCGTCGACGAAAACCACCTGCAATCGAATGCGAGTTTCGCTGGACTTCTTGCCGGGGAGCATGTCGCCGCCACGGAGTTCGTGATCGGCGCTTTCTTCGTGCTGCATGGGGTGACGGCGGCGGATCTCTTCGGCGGGCTGATCGTGGGCAACATCCTTGCCGTGCTCTCCTGGGCCTTTCTCTGCGCGCCCATCGCGGTGCGGACGCGCCTGACGCTCTATTGGTATCTGCGCCGCATCGCCGGACCCGGCGTGACGGTGGTGTACAACATCGGCAATGCGTTCCTCTTCTGCATCCTCGCGGGCGCGATGATCTCCGTCTCCTCGACGGCGCTGGGCCTCGCGTTCGATATCCCCAGTCCCCAACTGAGCGACGTTTACCCGAATAGCGTTGCGTGGGTGCTGCTTACGTTCGCGATCGGCATGGCGTTCACGGTGGTGGCGATTCTCGGGTTTGAGAAGGTGAGCAAGTTCGCCGAACTCTGCTCCCCGTGGATTTTCCTGGTCCTCATCGCCGGAGCATTGGCCCTGCTTCCGCGCCTGGGCGTGGCCACGGATTTTTCGAATTTCTGGGAGGTGGCCAACCAGAAGATCTGGACCGGCCACCCAAGCCCCGGCCAGGAACGCTTCGGCTTCTGGCACATCGCCTTCTTCGCCTGGTTCGCGAATCTCGCCATGCACGTGGGCCTCTCGGACATGGCGCTCTTCCGGTATGCGAAGAACTGGAAGACGGGCTTCTACTCCGCGTTCGGGATGTTCCCTGGGCACTTTCTTGCGTGGATTTGCAGCGGCGTGATGGTGGCGGCGGTGGACCGCGAAATGAACCCCGGGCTGATGGCGTTCACGGCCGCTGGAATCGCGGGCGCGGTGGCGGTGTTCGTGGCCGGATGGACCACGGCGAACCCGACGCTCTATCGGGTTGGACTCGCGCTCCAGGTGGTGACGCCGAACTGGCCGCGATGGCGCATCACGCTGATTGCGGGCATGGCCACCACCATCGTGGCCTGCTTCCCCGTGGTGTTTCTGAAGCTGCTCGACTACGTGGCCATCTACGGACTGCTGCTCATGCCGATTGGGGCGATTGTGTTCGCCGAACACTGGATTTTCCCGCGATTGGGAATTCCGCAATTCGAGGCCGAACGCAAGGGCCAGCAGATTAGCTGGACGGTGCTGCTCGTGTGGATCGGCACGCTGCTCTTCTGCTTCGCGCTGCCCATCCATCTTTACTTCCGGTGGTTGCCGGGCTACTTCGTCGCGCTTGGCGCGTATATACTGCTGCGGAAAGCGAGGGTGCGTACAGCATGAAGCCGCTTCTCTGGATTCTATCGATCGGGGCGCTCGGCGGGTGCCTTGCATCCGCCGTGATGGCCTTCCACGGCATGATCGACGACGCTACCTATAAGATGGCGCTGCTCATCTGTTCCGTGCTGTGGTTCACCATCTCGTCGGCGCGGATGTATCTTCCGGCTAGGCGGGAGGCGAATCCGGCAGAGCGCTAGCCGCCACGCCATCGACGAGATCGGTCACTTGGCCGCCGGCGATGGGCGGCGCATCCACTGGGGCGGCTCCGGGTTCCCGATTTGCCGCCATCGCCGCGCCCGCATGGACTTCGGCAACGGGTGAGGCCGGGCTCACGACGTCTCCGCGCAAAGCCAGCGGAATATGGATGTGCTTGCGCACCAGACCCTGAAAGCGTTCGTCCTGAGGGTAGGGATGCCCGCGATATTGCCGGAACCCCTCGCCGATGCGAATGCCCGCCAGCGCGCCGCGTTCGCGCGTCCATTTCTGCATGATGGAAACGTAGTTCTCAATGCCGTGCCGCACGCGCAGCCATTCCTTCTGGCTCTTGTGCTCCATGAGCATGGCGATTTTCAGGTCGAAGTTCTCCTCGATATCCACGATGAAATCGGGAATGACGGGCGTCTGATTGCGGTCAACGCCGCCGATCGGGTCCATGAAATAGAGGGCGGGAATCTCGGGCAGAGGCGTCGCCGGCGTCTGGTGACGGGTTTCGTAATTGGGTAGCGCGGCGGCAAAGCAGGCATCGCGTACAAGGACGGCGGTGGCCTCATGGTCCGCCATATAGTCTTCGGGGGAAGACGTAACGACGATGGTGGGGCGCACGGCTCGAAGAAACTCCGTGATGCGGCGGCGGGAGGCGTCGTCGCTAAAGATCGCCATATCCTTGAAGCCCAGGCAGTAGTAGCGCGCACCCACGAGCGCCGCGGAGTTCGCCGCCTCCCGCACGCGGATCTGTGAGATTTCGTTGGGGTCTTGCGAAACCGTGCCGCAATCGCCCGCGGTCATGGAGGCCAGGATGACGCGCCCGCCGCCGCGGGAAATGCCGGCCAGCGTTCCGGCGGCAAGAAACTCAATATCATCCGGGTGCGCGTGGATGGCGACGATGGTGTGTTCCATAGGGAATCATTCCCTGTACTGGGCGTTCTGGGACTGCGATCCTTCCTCATCGTAGCAGGGAGCGCCCGCTGGCGGGAGACAAATCCGGGTAATGTGGACGCAGTTTCGCCGCGATGGCGCACCCGTGCGATACACTGCCCTACGATGCTCGTGGAAAACCCCAGCCCCGAGGCCGCGGTGGCGGCAAACCCGTATCTGATCTCCCCGGATGCGATCGAGGAGCCGCCCCGGACGATCCCGGCGACCATCCGCAAGATCGGGCCGGGCATGATTCTGGCGGCATCCATCGTGGGTTCGGGCGAGTTGATCGCAACCACGACGCTCGGGGCGCAGGCGGGCTTTGTCGCGCTCTGGATCATCCTTTTCAGTTGCTTCATCAAGCCAATCGTGCAGGCCGAGCTTGGCCGCTTCGTGATCTCCACGGGCGAAACCGGCCTCGAAGCGTTTGACCAGGTTCCGGGGCCGCGCTTCAAGGTGAACTGGATCGTTTGGGTGTGGGCGCTGATGGTGCTGATGACTCAATTCCAGGTGGGCGCGATGTTTGGCGGGGTGGCGCAGGTGCTGCATTCCGTGATGCCCTTTCTCTCCGTGAACCTGTGGGTGCTGCCGGTGATGGCGGTCTCGCTGGCGCTCCTGCTGGGCGGCGGCTACCACCGGATTGAAAGCCTCGCCATGGTGAAGGTGGGCTTCTTCACGATGCTTACGGTGCTCTCGGCGGCGATGGTGATGAAGGCGCCGGAGTTCAACTGGGGCGAACTCCTCAACGGGCTCTGGCCGAGGATCCCGGCGGGCGGATGGGTGACGGCAGTGGCCGTCTTCGGGATGACCGGCGTGGGCGCGAGCGAGATTTTCATGTATCCCTACTGGTGCGTGGAGAAGGGCTACGCGCGCTTCACCGGCCCGCGCGACGGGAGCGCCGCGTGGACCCGGCGCGCGCTCGGCTGGATCCGCGTGATGCACATTGACGTGATCTTCTCCATGTTTGTCTACACCATCGCCACCTGTGCGTTCTACGTGCTGGGGGCGGGCGTGCTGCACCCGCAAGGGCTGGTGCCGGACGCGGGCACGATGATCGCCACGCTCTCCGAACTCTATACCAGCACGCTGGGCGAATGGGCGCTGGTGCTGTTCTACCTGGGGGCGGTGGCTACGCTCTATGGAACCATCTTCGCGGCGACGGCGGCGCACTCGCGGATTTACGCCGACATGGTGCGGATGATGGGCGGCTTCGAGCGGGATGATATCACCGCACGGAACCGCTGGCGGGACCGGTTTGTCGTTGCGATCACCGTCATTCCGGTGACACTTTTTTATGTGTTTAAGAACCCCGTGAGCATGGTGGTTGCCGGGGGGCTCGCCCAGGCGCTTTCGCTGCCCGTCATTTGTTTTGGCGTGCTGTATTTACGGCACAAGCTTCAGCCCAAGGAAACCGCCCCCGGATGGTGGAACACGGCGTGGCTATGGATCGCCGGCGTGCTGATTACGACTCTGATGGTGGTCTACATTGTGGGCGAAGGGTAGCCCACTCTTAGGCGCCCGCTCTATAGCGCCGGCCCGTTTCGTCCGATATTCTGAGAGTACGCCCTCTAACCGGAACGCGGGCCTCCGGCACTGAAACTTGTCTCTGGAACATGCGATTTTCCTCACTTCCTCCCCGGCGCGCGGCAGCTCGCACGGAAGATAGCGCGGCAGGCGGGCCTGCCCCGGCCGGACGGACGCGCGTGCTTTTCGTTTGCTACGGAAACGCCTGCCGTAGCCAGATGGCCGAAGGCTTCGCGCGCGCCTACCACGCGGACGTCATGGAGGCGGAGAGCGCTGGCATCTCCCCTCTTGGATTCGTCCCGGACGAAACCGCGGCTTCCATGCTGGAGCGCGATGTCTCCCTGAAAGGGCATCAGTCGAAGGGGATGGATACGTTCGAACTTCGCTCTTTCGACGTGATCGTCAATATGAGCGGCTTCCCGTTCCCGAGTTCGCTTAGCCGCGCCATGACGATTCTCGAATGGAACGTGGACGACCCCTACCTGGGCAATGAGCGGCGCTATCGCAAGGTTCGAGACGACGTGGAAAAGCGGGTGGCGAAACTCGCCGGCTCTATACGCACCGGGGACACTCTGTGAGCGGCCCGTTCATCGGCGGAGTCTTCCGGAGATGGGCCGCCGACGGGCCTGCGCATGGGAAATCCGCACTTTGACGCGCAGAACAAATCTTCGGGAATTCGATTGATCCACGTTTGAACTCTGGTATGCTCCAAGAACGCAATTCCTGCGGCTCTCGAGCGGAGCCTCATTCGAATCGCGCAGTTTGATCGCAGGTTCGAGAGGTTTTGCATGCGGATTCATATCGTCAATCCAAGCGACATGTCTTTCGGCGTGGGCGTCATCACCCCCCGGTGGCTCTATGTGCTTGCCGGCTGCACGCCCGCCACGTATGGCGATCCGAATATCGTCGATGAAACGCTGGAACAGATCGACCCCGAACAGATCCAGGCTGGCGATATCGTGGGCATCGGCATCCACACCGGCAACGCCTTGCGAGGGCTGGCCGTAGGCCGCATGGCGCGCGAGCGCGGCGCTTGGGTGATCTACGGCGGCATCCACGCCACCTTGTTCCCCGAAGAACCGCGTGAGTTGGGCGCGGCCCATACGGTGGTAAAGGGCGACGGCGACCACGTGTGGCCGATTGTGATTGCGGATTGCGTTGCGGGCAACCTCAAAGAGGAATACGACGGCGGCCGCGTGGAAGGCGCGGCGCTCAGCAAGGCGCGCTGGGATCTGATGCCGCCCAAGGGCTACATGTGGGCCTCCGTGCAGACCGTGCGCGGCTGTCCGAAACATTGCTCCTTCTGCTCCGTCTGGCGGACCGACGGCCAGCAGCCGCGGCAGCGCTCCAATTTTCCCGTCATGGAAGAGATTGTCGAACTGCGACGCCTCGGCTACCGCTTCATCGCGCTCGCCGACGATAACTTCTACCCCGTCACGCTCACAGACCTTGCACTGGCGAAGAAGCAGGGCAACGAGGAGCGGCTGGCCGAACTCACCCGGATGCGCCAGGAACGGTTCGAACTGATGGATCAACTGGCGGAATTGCCGGACGATATGGTGTTCTTCACGCAGATCACCATGGAGGCCGCCGAGGATGTGGAATTCCTCAAGAGGATGCGCGCCGCCCGCATCCGGGGCGGGTTGGTGGGCGTCGAAGCGGTGACGGAAGCAGGGCTGAAATCGGTCTTCAAGGACTTCAACCTTTCCGGCGAGAACCTGATCCATCGCTTGAAGCAGTTTCGCGAATACGACGTCCACGTCCTGGGTTCGTTCATTTTCGGCCTGCCCTCAGACCGGGAGGAGACGTTCAAGGCCACTTCCGATCTCGCCATCCGGGCCAACCTCACCTTCGCGCAGTTCGTGATGATGACACCCTTCCCCGGCACGGTGGATTTCGGGCGCTGGGAGAAATCGTTCAACGGCGATGTCCCAATGGTGGAAGGAGTGCCCATCACGCGCTATTGGCG
>JADYZL010000555.1 GCA_020853155.1 Bryobacterales bacterium | reverse complement strand
TGTAGGTTCCTTTCGCCGCATAGTTGCTTGTCTTCAAGTTGAACTGCCAGAGTCCATCGGCCGTGAACTCGAACTGGTTTCCATCCGTACCTTGACCTGCAGCCAAGGCCAAGTCGGTGACATCCACAGGCTCTGTAGATGTGGAACCGTAATAGAGCACCTGGATGACGGGAGGAATGGCTCCGATCTCCAGGCTGGTGATCTCCTGACCGTTGGAATCGAAAAGCTCGGTTTTGATCGGCAGCACGCGGTTCTTTTTCACCTTCACCGTCCCCAAGTGCATGGGCGATTTGAATCCCGTACAGATATACGCGGCAATCTGAACGCCTTCATAACCGACCCCGTTCAAACCATCCTGGTAATGCGCCTGGATTTCAGCGGCTGTCAGCACCCGGTTGAAAATAGCGAATTCGTCGATGGCACCGTTGAAGAAACGTTCCGAGTTGCTCCCACTACCCCTCAATCTGGCGCCGATACCGAAGAAAGGAATGTCTTTTAGTGTGGTGGGAATACACCAAGTAATCGCAGACAACGGATCGCCATTCACATACACTTCTGCGTGTTCCCCAGCCTTTATCGTAATTGCGATGTGATACCACCCACCATAGGTTATTACATACCGAGAGGAGGTCCATTCGCAGACACTTCCCTGGTTCGCAAATATGCCATCCCCCCAAAACGTGCCCAACGAAATGCCAAATCCGGGGTAAGCGTTCGGATCTTCTAGTAGAGTAGGAGAGAGGGCGGCACTAAGTGCGACCCACTCTCCCCTCGTCGAACCGGACAAGCAGATTTCCCGACATCCGGCTCTCCTGAAAGCCATATCGCCGCAGGCATGCACAGGCAGTTGACGGCTGCCAGCCTCAGAGACGGATCAGCCCAAAACGTTTGAACTGCTCATAATAGCTGACACCTTCCGGCGGACGGAAGGGCCGTTGGCTGCGGCGTCTCAGATGCTGCGTGAGACGCTCACGAACGTACGAGTTGATCCCGCGGAAGGCCATGCGCGGGTAGCCAAAGTCGAAGTAGTTCTTCCAGCCCTTCAAATGTCGGTTCAGATCCGCAATCAGATACGGAATGGGGTGAAAGCAGTGCCGATGATTGGTCATCTCGTGCAGCTTTTCCCGTTCCTTCTTCAGCGCCTTCGCCGACGGACTCACGTTGAGATACCGCCACTCGCGCCCTTGCAGGTCGGCGTAGTAGCGGAACGTGAATCCCAGAAAGTCCAGTCTCGCTCCTTCTTCGTTCAGATTCACCACGCGCGTTTTCTCCCGATTGATCTCCAACCCGAGCCAGCCTTCGAGTTTCGATTCAATCCAGCCCGTCAGCCGAGTCCCTTGATAGCGCGCCAGTACCACAAAATCATCGGCGTAACGCACCAGCTTGGCCCCCGCCCACTGGGCCGGCCCATCGGCCCGATAGAACAGCTTGTCGAACCAATGCAGATACAAGTTGCTGAGCAACGGCGAAATCACCCCGCCTTGGGGTGTCCCCTTCCGCGGTCGACTCCATCGTCCCGTCTTGCCACTCTCATCCGGTTCCACTACTGGGCTTTGCAACCACATCCGGATCAGTCTCAGCACACTCCGGTCCACAACTCGCATGCGCACGCAAGCTAGAAGTTTGTCGTGCGGAATCGAATCGAAGTAGCCCTTGAGGTCCGCGTCATACACCGCCTGATACCCGGCCTTGATATGCCCGCGTATCTCCTCGAGCGCCTGGTGTGCCGATCGCCCCGGACGGAACCCATAAGAGCAATCTTCGAAATCTGCCTCGAAGATCGGCTCCAGTATCAACAGGGTCGCCATCTGGACCACCCGGTCGCGTACCGTCGGGATCCCCAGCGGCCGCAACTTCCCATTCGCCTTCGGTATGTAGACGCGCCGTACCGCTTTCGGCTCATAGGTCTTGGTGCGCAGCGAATCCTGAATCTCGTCCAGAAATCCCTTCACACCATCTTCCGACGCTTCGATCTGCTCGATCTTCACGCCGTCCGTTCCGGGCGCGCCCTTATTGGCTCGCACCCGGCCCCACGCCGCCTCCAGCACATCGCGCCGATAGATCCGGTCATACAACGCATAAAACCGGAACTTCGGTTCCTGCTTGGCCTTTTGGCTCAGCTTCTGTCTCAGCAAAGAGAGTTTGTCTGGGAGTTCGTCTCCGCTCGCCTGTTTATCCAGGGCTTTGATCCTCTCCCATTCTTCCGTAGTGGGAATGTCTTCCAAGCGGCTCTCCTTCCCTCTTACAGCAGCACTGCTTCCAGCAAGGCCCCTTTGCTCCACGGGCGTTACCCCGCTTCTTCGCTCGTATGGGCCTCTCCGACTCCCGGCCAGGGCCGATCCCTCCGTTATGTATTCCTTCGGGTCGTTGGAGTCCGGTCGCCCGTTCTCCACCCTGCCGGGTCTCCCAGGTTCCTCGACTGATCTTTCCCTGCGTGCTGTCCCCAATCACCCCGGAAGGGCCGGCGGGTGCATTCGCTCGTTGCTTCCCCGCCGATGTCAGGCTTCATCACCTTTGGCAGACTGGCCACCTCCATGAGGGTCACGAGGCCGAATCGGGTTCGCTTGCGCTACGGCCCACAGGTTTGCCTCCCCGGTTTCCGCCAGACGGATTACTCCGTCCCGCTCCGGCTCAGCTACACGTATGAACGAGCAATTTACATGGTGAACTCCTTCCAGTTCACAAGATCAGCCAGGCTTATCCTGGTATTCCAAAG
>JADYZL010000554.1 GCA_020853155.1 Bryobacterales bacterium | reverse complement strand
TCTTGCGCCGCCAGTTCGGGTATTGCCCGGTGCTGCCCGGCAGGTTCTGCTGGTCGAGTTGCTTCGTCAGGTCCTCCTGGTTCAATTGCAGCAGCTTCGACGGCGTGCGCGCGAGGTATGCCACCACTGCGTTGTGCAGTTCCCCGGTGAGTTCTGGAATTTCGGAAGCGTTGCGCGTGTAATAGCTTGGCATCAAACCTTCGGCGAACAGGGCGTCCAAAATGGCCTGTCTCAGCTTGCGCCGCTCCGCCCATTGCTGCTCATACACTTCATGCACCGGCAGCAGCCCCGCGTAATCGCGCGCTTCGATATCCCGCCCGATCCAGCTTCCCGCGAGCGTTGGCAGGTCGTGCGTCGAAGTTGCCACCAGCGCCTCTGCCGGGTACTTCTCCGGCAGGTTCATCTCTCCGTCGCTGCCGCGTTCGAAGTAGAAAAGCCGGTAGCTCAGGATTCCAAAACGCTCGAGCGTCTTGCGCGTGGCCGGTTCCACTGTGCCGAGGTCCTCGCCCACCACCAGAACCTGGTGGCGTACGCTCTCAAGCGCCAGGATCCGCACGAGATCTTCCGAAAAATCGCGAACGTATGTCCCCTCGCTCGCGCTGAACCCGGAGGGGATCCAGTAGAGCCGGAAGAAGCGCATCACATGGTCGATCCGTAGCGCGCCGCCCGCGGTCATATTGCGGCGAAGCGCCTCCCGGAAGAGCTTGTACCCGGTTCTTCGATGCTCCAGAAAGTTCGGCGGCGGAAAGCTCCAATCCTGTCCCTCAGGTGAGAAATCGTCGGGCGGCGCGCCCACCCGGCAACCCGTCACAAAAAACTTTCGCTGCCTCCAGACATCCGCTCCACAATGGTCCGTGGCCAGCGCCAGGTCGTGATACAACCCGATCGCCAGCCCGTTTGATACAGCCGCCTTGCCAGCCTCTTCCAACTGTTGGAACGCAATCCATTGCACCCACGCATAGAAAAGCCGCAGATGCTTGCGCCTCTTAGCAAACGCCTTCACCGCTTCCGACACTGGATCCCAATACTCTTCCGGCCAGTCCTGCCAAATCCAGACTTCCGGATTCATCCGGTGCTGCACGCGGTCGAGAGCGCAAAACGTCGTGTACCCATCGAGTAGATCGCCCTGCTCCTCCACCCAGGTAGCAAATGCTCTCCCCCGTGCGGAGCCATTCTTCCACTCCTTGCGGAACGCGAGAAACGTGAGCGCAAGCATGCCGGTCTTCAGCCGCGCCAGCCCTTCGTAATCCACCAGTTCGTCCTGCCGCAGCTTCTCGATCCGCGCTTGCACGCCGCGCGTGGAGAACGCTCTTTGCGCGAGAGGAGCGGTCTTGAACTCGGGGATCCGCTCGATGTCGATATACAGGTAATTCTTGAAATAGATGCTGATCGGCAGATATGGGCTGGCGTTGTAAGGCAGCCGGTTCGCGATAATGTGCAGCGGGTTCAGCGCCACGAAGGAAGCATGCAGTTCCTTCGCGGTCCACTGGCAAAGCGCATCCAGATCGGTAAAATCGCCGCAGCCCCAATTGCGATGCGAACGAAGCCCGTAGAGGCTCACCCCCAACCCGGCCAACTTGCCCTCTCCGGCCAGTTCCGGTGGTTGATAGGCTCGGTCCGGCGTCACAATCAGGTCGGTTTCCGCCGTGGCTGCTACATAGCCCGGTCTCCCCACATCGACGCGCATCCGGTGGTAGCCAAACGGCGTGTCGTTTGGAAGCGGAATCCGCCTCCGGCTGTAGCCCTGCTTGCCGAATGACGACCGGCCCAGCACCTCGAGCGTTCCCGCCGCGTGGGGATAGGCCGTCACCGTCCCGTCCTCCCACTGAAAGGTCACGAGCAGAGATTCTCCTTCGAGCGTATCCGGCAGATTCAGCCACGCCGGCGCCTGCGGGTGGCGCCCCACTACCTCTACCGCCGGCAACAGCGTGCTCCACTCCTCGGTGTGCTTCGCTTCGATCGCGGTGTTGAGCGTTCTCACGCTCCCGGTCGCGACGCCCAGTGAGGCGAGGATCGCGCTTACCACTTCCGGCTTCGCATGGTGCTTCTTGCCGAAAATGTCCCAATAAAAAAGGTCGATTCCCCACAGCTTCGCCGCCGCTTCCAGGGCGTTCTCGTATGCGGTGCGGGTCTCGTCGGGCAACACGTTTGCAGTCATTCGAGTTCTCGGTTCGCGCTATCTCTATTGTATCGGGAGCGCACGCCGCCGCCCGCTCTCCCACGCCCGGAAACCGGCAGTTCGTCTCAGCCCTCAAGCATCCCTTTCCATGCCGCGTCGTCCTGCCCCACCGCCAGCCGTTTCCCTCCGCGCACCAGAGGAAGCCGCAACAATCGAGGTTCCCGCTCGATCTTTGCCAGCAGTTCCGGATCGGGAAGCCGCATGTACTTGAGCCCCGCATCCACGTAAGCGGCGCCCTCTTTGTCGAGCATCGCGTCCCACCCGAACTTCTCGATGAAGCGTTTGATCTCCCCCGGCGCCATGGGCCGCTGCTTCAAGTCCACCATCTGCGTCGCAATGCGCCGTTCCTTGAAGAAGCGTTCGGCGGCCCGGGTTGCCGCGGAGTTCTTGATGCCGAAAATCTGGACCTGGGGTGCGGAAGCGCTCTTCATCTCTGCTATCTTCTCGCATCGCCTTTCGCGGGGCGAAGCGCCCCGTGCGAATGCCTCTTCCCGCCACGCCCTTCCGCTGATAGGATATTGCCCATGAAGCGCAGAACCTTCCTTCCCGCCGCGGGGGCGGCTGTGTTGGCCCCGCAAGCGATTCCGGCCCAGGCCGCGCCGCGCAAGGGGAACCTGAAGCAGAGCGCCTGCCGCTGGTGCTACGACAAGATCCCCATCGGCGATTTCGCCAAGGCCTGCGCGGAGGCCGGGCTCAAGAGTATCGATCTGGCTCGAAAAGAGGATTGGCCCACCATCACGAAGTACGGCCTCATTCCTACCATGGTCCCCGGACCCACCACCATCCCCGACGGCCTGAATCGCAAGGAGAATCATCCGCAAATCGTGGCCCGAATGAAGACGATGATCGAAGACGCCAAGGCCATCGGCGCTCCCCATGTCATCGTCTTTTCAGGCAACCGCAAGGGCATGGCGGATGACGAAGGCCTCGAGAACTGCGCCATCGGCATCAAACAGATCCTGCCCATGGCGGAAGCCACCGGCGTGCAAATCGTGATGGAACTGCTGAACAGCAAGGTGAACCACAAGGATTACATGTGCGACAAGTCCGTCTGGGGCGTGGAACTGGCCAAGCACGTGGGTTCGCCCATGTTCGGCCTGCTCTATGACATCTATCACATGCAAATCATGGAGGGCGATGTCATCCGCACCATCAAGGAAAACCACAAATACTACTTCCACTACCACACCGGCGGGAATCCCGGCCGCAATGAGATCGATGAAACGCAGGAGCTATACTATCCCGCCATCGCGAAAGCGATCGTCGAAACGGGTTACTCCGGCTATTTCGCGCACGAATTCATCCCCAAGCGGGATCCCATTACCTCGCTGAACGAAGCCATCCGTCTCTGCGACGTGTAGCACCGCTCCACATGGCCGCCCCCGCGGCCGGAACGCCCCATGCCGGGGGCGAGCGCGTTTCCAAAGCTCGCTCCCGGCGCAAACCACCCGGAGGAGGGTCCCAACGTGCCGAACCCCATCGATCGCCGCCGCTTCCTGATGTCGTCCGCGCTCGGCATGGCCGCCCCCTTGTCCCGCGCCGCCGCGCCCGCGAAGCGCCCGAACTTCGTCATCGTCTTTCTCGACGATTCGGGCTACGCCGATTTTCATCCCTTCGGAACGCCGTCCTACCTCACTCCGAATGCCGTGAAGCTGGCCGCCGAAGGTTGCCGGTTCACGAACTTCCACGTGCCCCAGGCCATCTGCTCGGCATCGCGTTCCGCGCTCATGAGCGGTTGCTACCCCGGACGCACCAAAGTCTTCGGCGCTCATGGGCCGCGGGCCCGC
>JADYZL010000553.1 GCA_020853155.1 Bryobacterales bacterium | reverse complement strand
TGCTTCGCTTATCCCAGGAAATCGGCATGCACTAACGATCATGCCACGGCTGCCGCCATCGCCGAGGATTCCTGCCGGCGTTCCGTCTCCCGTAAGGCGATATAGGGCGCGAGCGTCCGCTGCAGGTTGGAGAATTCCTCAAAGTTGAGGCTCTGCGCGCCATCGCTCAACGCCTGTTCCGGGCGTGGATGCATTTCGACGATCGCACCATCGGCTCCCAGCGCGACGGCGGCGCGCGTCACGGGCGCAATGAGGCTGCGCTTGCCGGTGGCGTGGCTGGGATCCACGATCACGGGCAAGTGCGTCAGTTCCCGCAGCAAGGCCACGCCCGCGAGATCGAAGGTGTTGCGCAGGGACGTATCGAAGGTGCGGATGCCGCGCTCGCAGAGAAGGATCCGCAGGTTTCCCTGGGCCGCAATGTACTCCGCCGCGAGCAGGAACTCCTGGATGGTGGCGCTGAGGCCGCGCTTGAGCAGCACGGGTTTGCGGCTCGCGCCCGCTGCCTTGAGCAACGCAAAGTTCTGCATGTTCCGCGCCCCGATCTGGATGAGATCCGCGTAAGCGGCCACTGCGGGCAGGTCGGCTTCGGAGAGCAGTTCGGTCACCACGCCCAAGCCGTTCTCGTCGGCGGCGCGGCGCATGAGGCGGAGGCCCTCTTCGCCCAGCCCCTGGAAATCGTAGGGGGATGTCCGCGGTTTGAAGGCGCCGCCACGCAGGAGCGGGATGCCGGCCTCGCGGAGGAAACGCGCGGTTTCGAAGATCTGCGCTTCGCTCTCCACCGAACAAGGCCCCGCGATCATGGGAAATCCACCAGCGCCGAAACGGGCGCCGTTCACCACGACCTCACTGCTCCAGGGCTGGTATTGGCGGCTGACCAGCTTGTACGGGGTGGAGATGCGGACCACCCGCTCGACGTTCGGCAACGCCTCGAACGCATCCGTGGAGGGCAGTTGCCGGGCTTCCGCGAGGATGCCCAGGATCACCCGTTCTTCTCCCTGGCTGCGGTGCACGCGGCAGCCAAACTGCGTGGCTCGTTGAATCACTGTCTCGATGTCGAGCGCATCGGCTTCCGGCTTCATGGCGACGATCATGGTGTTTCTCCCCTAGTTCTCCGCGCCGCCTTGAGGGGTTCCCGAAAAGAAAAAACCCACTCCGGCGAGTGGGTTGGTTTATTGGATTTCAGTTCGCTTTCACGGACCTTAGCCCACACCAACCCGGGTGGTGCGATACCAGCACCAAAACCCGAAGCCGTAGGTGTAGGCCAAAACCTGCATGCGAAAATCCAGAATAACCGGCTGGCGCGGAAAATGCAATAGGCCACCACGGCTTCGTGGTGTATTTTTCTGCCATTCCCTCCATGCCAGCCGGACTTGGCTCCGCTTACGTGCCGGCGCGCAGGGCCTTTGCCGCGGACACCATGTTGGCGAGCGCCGGGATCACCTCTTCCCACTGGCGGGTCTTGAGGCCGCAATCCGGGTTCACCCAGAGGCGCTCCGCCGGGATGCGCTTCGCGGCGTTCCGCATGAGTTCGACCATCTGCCGCTCCGTGGGGATATTGGGCGAGTGGATGTCGTAGACGCCCGGCCCGATCCCGTTCGGATACGCAAAGGTTTTGAAGGCTTCGAGCAATTCCATGTTGGAGCGGGAAGTTTCGATCGTGATCACGTCGGCATCCATCGCGGCGATGGAGGCCAGGATGTCGTTGAACTCCGAATAGCACATGTGGGTGTGGATCTGCGTCTCGTCCCGGACGCCGTTGGCGGCGATCCGGAACGACTCGACGGCCCAATCGAGATACTCCTTCCACTGTGATCTACGCAAGGGCAGCCCTTCGCGCAGCGCCGCTTCATCGATCTGGATGATGGGGACGCCGGCGGCCTCCAGATCGAGCACTTCCTGACGGATCGCCAACGCAAGCTGGCGGCAGGTGACCGAGCGCGGCTGGTCGTCGCGCACGAAAGACCAGTTCAAGATGGTGACCGGCCCGGTGAGCATGCCCTTCACGGGCTTGTTCGTAAGCGATTGCGCATAGCGGATCCATTCGACGGTCATGGCCTTCGGGCGGCGGATGTCGCCGAAGAGGATCGGGGGTTTCACGCAGCGGGAGCCGTAGGATTGCACCCATCCATACTCACTGAACACGAAGCCTTCGAGTTGCTCGCCGAAGTATTCCACCATGTCGTTGCGCTCCGCCTCGCCATGGACGAGCACATCGAGCCCCAGCGATTCCTGCGCCCGGATGCTGCGGGCGATCTCCGCTTGCATCGCGCTTCGGTAGGCCGCCTCATCGCACGTGCCGTGCTTGAACTGGCTCCGCGCCTGACGGATCTCGGCGGTCTGCGGGAAGGAGCCGATGGTGGTGGTGGGGTATGCAGGCAATTGCAGCAAGGCGGCCTGCTTCGCGGCGCGATCCGTGAACGGGCTCTTCCGGGCGCCCATGCCGGGCGTGATTCCGGTAAGCGCCTGCTTCACCCCAGGGTGATTGAGCCGGGCGGATAGGCGGCGGGTTTCCACCGCTTCCCGGTTCGCGCGAAGTTCACCTTCCACGGCGGCGCGGCCTTGGTTCAGGGCCGTGGCGAGGATTCGCAGTTCCTCCAGTTTCTGCGTGGCGAAGGCAAGCCACGGCTTTACTTCGGCATCCAGCTTGTCTTCGCTATCGAGATCCACGGGCACGTGGAGCAGGGAGCAGGAGGGTGCGATCCAGAGCCGGTCCGCCAGCGAATGGGCAAGCGGCTCCAGCCAGTCCAGGGCAGCGTTCAGGTCCGTTCTCCAGATGTTGCGACCATCAATCACGCCAAGCGAGAGGATGCGATCCGCCGGGAGCAGGACGCTCGCCTCGGCCGCTTCCTCGCGGGCGCGGATGGCGTCGAGGTGCAACCCGTGGACGGGAAGTTCGCAAGCGAGGGGAAGGTTCTCGAGCAAACGGCCAAAGTAAGTGGCAAGGAGCAGCTTCGCCTTGCCGGTATTGAGCGCGGAGTAAGCCGTGCGATAGGCGGCCTGCCATTCGGTAGAGAGTTCCGTGACCAGCGCGGGCTCGTCGATCTGGATCCAATCCGCGCCTTGTGCGGCGAGCGCCTCCACTAGCTCCCGGTAGACGGGCAGCAGGCGGGGAAGCAGGGCCAGAGCATCGCTGCCATCGGACGTTTTCGCGATGCGCAAATAGGTGACCGGGCCGAGGATCACAGGCTTCGGGCTTCGCACGCCTTGCGATTGCGCTTCCCGCAGTTGGCCGAGCAGTCGCGATGGATTCAGCGTGAACGCGCTTTCCGCCGTCAGTTCCGGAACGATGTAGTGGTAGTTGGTGTCGAACCACTTCGTCATCTCGCCCGCGCTGATGCCCTCTCCCGTGCCGGGCGCGGAGCGGCCGCGCGCCACGCGGAAGTAGTTGTCGAGCACATCCCCCTCGTAGCCGGCCGCGCGGGGCGGGATGTTGCCCAGAGCAAAACTCATATCGAGCACTTGGTCATAGAACGAGAAGTCGCCAACCGGTGTGCGATCCAGCTTCGCCTGGGCGGCCCAATGCCACCCGCGCAGTTCCCCCCCGAGTGCTTCCAGTTCCTCGCGGGAAGACTGCCCTTTCCAATACGCTTCGAGTGCGAACTTCAACTCGCGGCGCGCGCCGATGCGCGGAAAGCCGAGATTGTGTGTCGTAACCATATTCCGTTTCCCTTCATCTCTCATTCTGGGGAATGGGGGTCATGAAGTAAAATGGTCATTGTGCATCGATAGATTATTTTTGCTCATAGATAAACATGCTGGAACGAAATCACCTCGAAATCATTCTGGAAGTGGAGAAGCAGGGCTCCCTGACGGCAGCGGCGGGGGTGCTCTGCCTGACGCAATCCGCGCTGAGCCATTCGATGAAAAAGCTCGAGAGTCAGATTGGCACGCCGATTTGGCTTCGGGATGGGCGCAAGCTACGGCTCACGCAGGCGGGCCGGTATCTGCTCTCCGTGGCAACCCGCGTGCTGCCGCAATTGGCGCTGGCCGAGGAACGGATGGGCCAGTATGCGCGCGGCGAGCGGGGAGCGCTGCGCATCGGGATGGAATGCCACCCCTGCTACCAATGGCTGCTGAAGGTGGTGTCACCGTATCTGGAGAACTGGCCGGATGTGGACGTGGACGTGAAGCAGAAGTTCCAGTTCGGGGGAATTGGCGCGCTGTTCGATTTTGAGATCGATCTCCTGGTGACACCGGACCCCGTGCTGCGGCCCGGCCTCCGCTTCGAGCCGGTCTTCGATTACGAGCAGGTGCTGGTGGTGAGCCGCCGGCATCCGCTGGCGCAGGAGGAATTCGCGCGGCCCCAGGATCTGACCAATGAGACCCTTATCACGTACCCGGTGGAGATCGAGCGGCTCGATATTTACAACCAGTTCCTGACGCCGGCGGGCGTGCTGCCGAAGCGGCACAAGGAGATCGAGACCACGGATATCCTGCTGCAGATGGTGGCGTGTAACCGGGGCGTGGGCGCGCTGCCGCGTTGGCTGGTGGAGGAGTATGCGGATCGCGCGGATGTGGTGGCCGTGCGGCTGGGCCGCGCCGGAATCGCGAAGCAAATCTTCCTGGGTGCGCGGGCTTCCGATATGGAGACGGATTACTTGCGGGCGTTCTTCGAAACCGCGCGGCAATGCTCCACCGGGCCGACCCGGCAGAGGGTCTAGCAGTAGAGCCGGGGTTGCCGCGCGGGGCGGCCGGGTCTACTCCGCGGGGAAGACGATTGCCGGGTGATAAAGGCGATGGAGCTTCCGCTCGCCGATGGCAATCAATTCGCCTTCCCTCGAGACGGCTTTCAACCGGGTGGAATTCCCGGTTTCAAGGAACGGAGATGCATTGAAATCCCGGCCTTCGCGGATGTTGCGGATGGTTGTTAGATCGACGATCTCCGTGGGAATCTCCGGCAGCAGTTGAGCGGCGGGAACCAGGCGCTCCCGGAGGCGGCCCTCGGCGGAGAGCACGGCGGCGTCTTCGAGAGAGATCGCCTGTTCGAGTGTGAACGAGCCGGAGGCATGCCTCCGCAGCGAGGCGAGATGCGCGCCCACCCCCACGGCGGCGCCCAAGTCATGCGCCAGGCTTCGGACATAGGTGCCCGGGCCGCAGCGCACCCGGACGCGAAGCCGGTCCCCCTCCGCATCGAGAATGCGAAATTCGTGGATGATTACGGTGACGGGCTTCAGGTCCACCGGCTTGTTCTGCCGGGCTAGCTTGTATGCGGGGGTGCCGCCGATCTTCTTGGCGGATACCGCCGGGGGGACCTGCTCAATCTCGCCGAGGAAGCGCTGGGCGATCAGGTCTTCAAGGGCGCCCACGTCCACCGTGTAAGGCTTCTCTTCCGAAGTCGCTTCGCCTTCGGCATCGTAGGTGCGGGTGCTGAAGCCGAAGCGGATGACGCCCTCATAGATCTTCTCTTCCTCTCCGAAGAAGCGAGCGAGGCGGGTGGCAGGCCCGATGAGGAGAGGCAGGACCCCGGTTGCCATCGGATCCAGCGTGCCGAGGTGACCGATTCGCCGGGTAGCTGCAAGCCGCCGCATCCGGGCCACGACATCGTGCGAGGTCCAGCCGGCGGGCTTATCGATAACAATTGCTCCAAACATTTTTCGTTCCGGCTTGGGATAGTTCATTCGGAATGGGCACGATATTCGGAAGCGGCCGCGGCCTCCCGGCGGGCGGGCGAGAGTCTCCCGCCGGGCCATCCAAGGTGAGGGCCCGGTGGCGCGCCCGATGTGGATTGTTGCCGCGGAGTTACTTCTTCGCCATGAGCGCGGATTGATGCGCGATCATCACCCATTTGCCGTGCGACTTCTGGTAGACATGCGTGTAGGCCAAGTCGTTATTCACCTGGCTGCCGTTGACGAGCACCTTGAACTGGGCGCGGGCTGTGAGGATGGCGGTATCGCCGAAGACCTTCACTTCCATGCGGGAAATATCGATCGCCTGGTAATCGGATGTACTCTTCCGGAGCCGGTTGAAGAAGTCTTCGCGCGTATCGACCGCGCCGTCGGAATGGGAGTAGACCAGGCCCGGAGAAGTAACCCGTTCGAGGGCGGCGTAGTCGCTATCGACCACGGCCTTGGCCCATTCCCGGTCGAGCTTCATAATCTGGTCCGTAGTGGCGTCGGCGCTAAGTGTCATGGCGGTAAAGAGGATCAAGAAAGAGGAAAGCAGAAATTTCCACATCGTTGTTGTATTTTGTGACGCGGCGGGCGCGCTCGTCAACCGCGGAAGGCACGCCGAGATGCGCACGCCATGCCCCGTGCGTAGAATCTATAGAGAACGCCAATGTGTGGATGTGCGCGGGCGCGATCCCGGTGGATCAATTCCCTGGTGAGGAATTGCTGGTGAGGAATTGAAGCGCTAAGATCAGCGGGATCTCAATGGAGCCATGGTGGAGCGGCAAGTCCATTCGATTGAATCTGAACCTGCCGCGCAGGATGAACTCATCCGCGATGTGGCAGCTAGCGCCACCTTTGCGAAGGCGCCGGCCCTCCGGAAGCTGTTGCTCTTTCTCTGGGAACAACGGAACACCGAACTCAGCGAATACTCCATCGCCGTCGATGCGCTTGGCAAGCGGGAAGACTTTGACCCGAAGTTGGACGCTTCGGTGCGCGTCCATGTCTCCCGGCTGCGGGCGAGGCTGAAGGAATACTTCGAGAACGAGGGGGAGGCTCATCCCTTTCGCGTCTCCATCCCTTCGGGCGGCCACCAGCTTCATTGCGTGTGGGAGCGGGACGATGCCGTTGCGTCTCCATTCTGGAGGGCCGTCGGGAAATGGGCGTTACCCGTGGCGCTCGTTGGGTTCGTGGCGATCTCCGCGACGCTCTTCATCCGGAACCGTCAGATGAACCGCGAACTCGCTTTGGCCCGGCAGAACCTTGTCCTTCCGGAGATCTGGCAGGCGATGCTCAAGCCGGGGCGCGTCACCCGGGTTATTTACCCCACGCCGGTCTTCTATGCGTGGGGCGACCTGCGCATCCGGGACGTGAAGAACAGCGCGGCGGACGGCTGGAAAACCTCACCCCGGCTCAAGACCATCGTCGACCTTTTCGGCGAGCCGGATACGACGTCGAAATCCTATACCGTCAGCAGCGATACCGCCGCCGCGATTGAATTGACGCGCTTTCTCTCTTCTCACGGCGTACCGCTCGAAGTGACGAATACGACCGAGGTTTTACCCCACCAATACGGCAGTGACAACCTCATTTTTCTCGGCATCCCACCCACAAACCCGAGCCTCCATCCTTATCTGAACCGCACGAATTTCTATCTGACGGATGGCCAGAACGCGATTGGCAACCGGAACCCAAAACCGGGAGAGCCGGCGATCTACCGCGTGAGCCAGGTTCGCGAGGGCTCTTCGCTAATTGCCCGCTTCGGGTTGCTTACGGTCTTGCCGGGGCACGCTCCGAACACCAGCCTCATCCTTCTGATGGGGCTCCAGACTTCCGCCATCGCCACGTTCGCCGGTTCTCCTTCCCATGTGGAGAACTGGACGCGCGAATGGAGAAAAGCCGGGGCCCCCTCCCATTTTGAAGTCGTTTTGCTAAGCCGCAGCGATGGAGTGATCACCAAAGAAGTCGAGATCGTTGCCTTTCGTTCCATCACGTAAATTGCTAAAAATATTACGTAACATCGCGTAACAAACTCCAAGAAACTGTCTGAATCCCTCGTGAGCACATATTCTTGTTTGCAGCCGGGCGCGGCTTCGGTTGCTTTGTCTCGCAACGACCAGGTTGCCGCCGTTCCACGGAACGTTTGCCTCGTTTCAAGGAGTTGTCATGTTGCTTACGCGTGCCGTCTTCGTACTATCGGCTCTGTTATCCCTCAGCGGTTTAGCGGCCGCACAGGTTCTTTATGGATCCGTGGTTGGGAATGTGACGGATCCATCC
>JADYZL010000552.1 GCA_020853155.1 Bryobacterales bacterium | reverse complement strand
TCGATTCGCGGCCCACGACGAAGGGCGTCATCATGAACGGGAAGATCACGACGTCGCGAACGGGCATCATGGGGAGCCGTTTGGTATCTGGTTTTTCTTTTGGACCTGCCATGTTATTCCACAGACGAGTTGGGATTGCGCGAGAATCGGGAAGCTATCCGGCGAAACGCGACGGTTGTCGAGGAGAGGAGAACGGGATGCTTGTCTTCGATTGTATCGCTAACCGGCCATTTCCAACAGGCCGAGATTGATATTCCGCGAAACCACCATTTCCTTCGTGACAACAAATTCCTTGATTTTCTTGTACGAAGGCACGTAATACATCAGATCCAGCATCAGATCTTCGAGAATCATCCGAAGGCCGCGGGCGCCCAATTTTCGCTCCAGCGCCATCTGTGCGATCGCTTCGAGAGCGTCCTCGCTGAATTTCAGCTTTACATTCTCAAACTCGAACAGCTTCTGATATTGACGCATCAGCGCGTTCTTTGGCTTCGTCAGGATTTGAACTAAAGCCGCTCTGTCGAGGTCATCGAGAACCGCCGCCACCGGCAAACGGCCGATCAATTCCGGGATAAAACCGTAGCGGATCAAATCCTGCGGTTGCATTTCGCCCAGCAATCGCGTGTCGCGCGTAACGGCTGCGGGGGACTTCCCATTGGCGTCCGCGGGATCCACGAAACCGATGGTTTTCTTTCCAAGGCGCTGGCCGACAATTTTCTCAAGCCCGACAAAGGCGCCACCGCAAATGAACAGGATATTGGTGGTATCCACCGGGGTGAATTCCTGATGCGGGTGCTTCCGGCCGCCCTGCGGGGGCACGTTGGCGATGGTGCCTTCGAGAATTTTCAAGAGGGCCTGCTGCACGCCTTCGCCGGAGACGTCGCGCGTGATGGATGGATTTTCGTCCTTCCGGCTGATCTTGTCGATCTCGTCAATGTAGATAATACCCTGCTGGCAGCGCTGCACATCCCAATCGGAATTCTGCAACAGCCGTAGGATGATATTCTCCACATCTTCGCCCACATAACCCGCTTCCGTCAGCGTGGTGGCGTCGACGATGGCAAAGGGGACGTCGAGGATGCGCGCCAGGGTCTGCGCCAGGAGGGTCTTGCCGGAACCGGTGGGCCCCACGAGTACGATGTTCGACTTTGCGATCTCCACGTCGCTCGAACGCTGGCGGTTCATCTGTATCCGCTTGTAGTGGTTATAAACCGCCACGGCCAGCTTTTTCTTGGTGCCGTGCTGGCCGATCACGTACTGGTCAAGATATTCCTTGATCTCTAACGGTTTCGGGAGCTTACCGAGACTGACCTGGGTGGATTCAACCTGATCGTCTTCAAGAATCGAATTGCAGACGCCCACGCACTCGTCACAGATGTAGGCCCGTGGGTAATCGCTGGGGGAAGAAATGAGCTTGCCAACCTGGTCCTGGGTCTTGCCGCAAAAAGAGCAGCGGAGTGTATCCATTGGTCCCGTCCGTTTCAAGCCATACCCCCATTCATTACGATCCCGTAACCGCTCTCCAACGCGTGACGGATGAACCTTCAGGCAAACTTGCCGGACGCCATCCGGAACCGAACTAAACTCATTCCTCTCAAAAGCGATCCACGAGACGCGCAGGACATGGGGCCTGCAAGGCGAAGGTTCTACCGAGAGTCAACGCTTCACCTGCAACCATTCTAATCGCTTTATGCAATCTGCGTTAGCGCAAAACCACGCAGACGGGCGCCCGATGGCCCGGTGGTACCGGGTCAACATTTCCCATCCAACTACACTGTAACGCCCCGGCGAGAGTTCTACCCCGGATTTTAGGTGTCTTTCGCCGTGTCTTCCCTACCCTTGCCGCCGCAAACGGGTCCTCTAGGACGCTGGCGAGCCTGCTTCCGGCGCCTCCGTATCCGGATTGGCAGCCTTCGGCGCGGGAGGCACCTTCGTAGCCCTTTCGAGGAGCAGATTCAAGGTCTTCTCGGTCTGAATCTGTTGCGCGATCCGGCCGATGCTGCCATCTTTCGCGATCCGCTCCCGGAGCGCCGCCGGGGCGACGTTCTCTCTCCGGGCGATTCTCGCCACTTCGTCATTCACTTCCTGCTCTAACACTTCGACCGATTCGGCGGCCGCGATCTTTTCGAGCACCATCCCGGCCCGAACGGACTTTGCCGCCGGTTCCTTCTGCTCCGCGATCACCTTTTCCCAATCGATCTGCACCTTGTCCATATCGGCGCCTTGCGCCGCAAGATTACGGATCTGGCGCCGAACCTGCGTCTCTACCTGCTGATTTACGTACGCTTCGGGCACCGGGAACGAATAAGCATCGCTCAACAAGCCCACAATCGCCTCTTTGCTGCGTTCCCGGGCGACGAACTCCCGTTCCGCAAGAATGGAGCGCCGCACGTTCTCCTTGAGGTCGTCGATCGTCTTGTAATCCCCCATGTCCTGAGCGAACTCGTCGTTCAACTCGGGCATTTCCCGCTTGCGGATCCCATTCACGGTCACGCGGAAGGTGACGGTGCGCCCCGCCAGATTGCGACCGCTATAGTCATCTGGATATTCGACGCTAAACTCTTTGGTTTCCCCCACTTCCATACCCTTGACGTTCGCGGTAAACTCGGGCAACGTGTACTCGCCGCCGACCTCCAGGTTCATTTCATCCTGCTTGATGGGCTCTTCCGTGCCGACGCTCGACAGACTCTCCAGCGCAATCACCGCGAAATCACCCTCTTCCACCGGGCGCGGGTCTACATTCACCAGTTCCGCGCGCTGCTCGCGCAACGCGGCGAGCCGCGCGTCCACGTCCTCGTCGCTCACCTGCTGCTCTTCGTAAGG
>JADYZL010000551.1 GCA_020853155.1 Bryobacterales bacterium | reverse complement strand
TTTGGGCTTCCAACTGAAGCAAAGACTCGTTCATGGAGGGCCTCCTATCTTAGCGTATAGTAACGCCCAGAGTAGCGCCACAAAAAAAGGAAACCCGCACAGTCTCCACTTCCACGTCGCGCACCCTACAGCATGTATCCCGTCGAGAATCGCGATCAATTGCGATAGAGTGACGGAATGCGAATTTTTCCGCTCTTGCTGCTCTTGCTTGCCCCGATCTACTGCCAGACGCCCACCGAGGCTGAGGCCATCCAGCCGAAAGGGCGCATCCAGCTTTTCAACGGGAAGGATCTGAGCGGCTGGTACACCTGGCTTCGCGACCATCGCTATGAAGATCCGAACCATGTCTTCTCCGTGGTGGACGGCCACATTCGGATCTCCGGGGAGGATTGGGGCGGTGTTACGACCAAGCAGGCCTACCGCGACTATCACCTGATTGTCGAGTGGAAATGGGGCGGCAAGACCTGGGGAAACCGCGAGAAACGGGCGCGCGACGGGGGCATTCTGGTGCACGCGGTGGGACCCGATGGCGAGTACAACAAGACGTGGCTCGAATCGATTGAATCGCAGATTATCGAAGGAGGCGCGGGCGATATCATCCTCGTGGCCGGCAAGGAGAAGCCGCGGCTCACCATGGAAACACGCACCCTTGGCCGGGAACTCTACTGGCAAAGCGGAGGGACACCCACGACGCGCGACAGCGGACGCTTCGACTGGTGGGGACGCTCGCCCGAATGGCGGGATGAGCTGGGCTTTCGCGGCGCGCACGATGTCGAGAAGCCGACGGGCGAATGGAACCGGCAGGAGATTATCGCGAACGGCGACAAGATCACGTGCATCCTCAACGGGGTGGTGGTGATTCACGGCTACGGTTCATCGCACAAGGCGGGCAAGATCCAGATTCAATCCGAGGGCGCGGAAATTCTCATCCGCAAAGTGGAACTGCGGCCCGTCGGCAAGATTCCGAAGCTGGTGAGCCCGGACGGGAAGTAGACGGGCACGGAGACGCATCATGGTCGACGCGGGATTGCTGCGCAATTCCCCGGATTTCGTATTGGAGCTATCCTGAAAGATGCTTGGGCCGCGAGATTGGGCGGTCTCCGGCCTTCCTCGTCTCATGGCAAAAATCAAGCCGTATTCGGCCAAGACAAAAGAAAAGCGCAAGACCGCGAAGATGGAAAACCTGCGCGGGGTGCCCTGCCTGCTGGTGGTGCTGCTTGGAATGGCGCTGCTCTTCTACCTATTTTTCCTTGCACTGAAAGGATAGGAATGCCTCTTCGTACCGACGGGCGCAGCGCGGACCAAATGCGCCGTGTTTCCGTAACGCCGGATTATCTACTGACCGCCGAGGGCTCCGCGCTCATCGAGTTTGGACATACTCGGGTGCTTTGCACGGCATCGGTGGAAGAGTCCGTTCCCTCGTTCAAGAGAAACAGCGGCGAAGGTTGGGTGACGGCGGAGTACTCCATGCTGCCCAGGGCGACCTCCACGCGGACACCCAGGGAGGTGACGAAGGGGCGGGCGTCTGGACGGACGCTTGAGATTCAACGCCTTATCGGGCGTTCGATGCGAGCGATCGTGGATTTGAAGAAACTCGGCGAGCGCTCGATCTTCCTCGATTGCGATGTGCTGCAAGCCGACGGCGGGACGCGCACCGCCGCGATCACGGGCGCAATGGTGGCGCTGGGCATCGCGGTGGGAAAACTTAGCGCCGCGAAGCTTGTGCCGCCGGGCGTGCTGCGCGATACGGTTGCCGCCGTGAGCGTGGGCATCGTCGGAGGCGAGCCGATGCTCGACCTTTGCTATGCGGAGGATTCGGGCGCGGAGGTCGATATGAACGTTGTACTCACCGGCTCGGGGCAGTATGTCGAGTTGCAATCCACCGCCGAGCAGGTTCCGTTCGACGACGAGCAACTGGCGGCGATGATTGCGTTGGCGCGCAAGGGCATCGGCGAGCTTGCTGCGATCCAGCGGCAGTTTGTCGCTCTTTGAGCGCGAGGGATTGCCGCCGATGCGACTCTTCGCCGCGACTTCGAATGCCGGAAAGATGCGGGAGTTTCTCCTAGCCAGCGACGCGATCCCCGGTTGCGAGATTGCTCCGCTGCCGCGTTTTCGCGAGCTTCCCACAGTGGAAGAGACTGGAACGACATTCGAAGAGAACGCCCGCATTAAGGCCGTTCACTACAGCGGCTTCACGGGCGAACTCGTGTTCGGCGAAGATTCAGGACTGGTCGTGGATGCGCTCGCCGGGGCACCGGGCGTATATTCAGCACGGTTTGCCGGCACCGGGGCCAGCGATGCCGCCAACAACCATCTCCTGCTCGAACGGCTGCGGGACGTGTCCGACCGGAGGGCGAGGTTCATTTGCACGATCGCGCTGGCCCGGCAAGGCGAAGTGCTGGCGACGTTCGTGGGCTCCCTCGAAGGAAGCATTCTTCTGGAGGAGCGGGGAGAGAATGGGTTTGGCTACGACCCGCTCTTCTTCCACGCCCCATCCGGGCGCACCACCGCCGAACTCACGCCGCAAGAAAAGCTCTCGATCAGCCATCGAGGGCAGGCATTCCGGGCGTTGTTACGATGGCTGG
>JADYZL010000550.1 GCA_020853155.1 Bryobacterales bacterium | reverse complement strand
TTTGGGCTTCCAACTGAAGCAAAGACTCGTTCATGGAGGGCCTCCTATCTTAGCGTATAGTAACGCCCAGAGTAGCGCCACAAAAAAAGGAAACCCGCACAGTCTCCACTTCCACGTCGCGCACCCTGAAGGCAGTGTGTCATCCCGTCGCTTTCGCGTTGCCGATACACTGTTAGGAATGGGAGCCTCGATGGATTCGATTTCCGGCGCCGCGCCACGGATTGGATGGAAGACCTGGGCGAGCCACATTGCGGCCGGGTTAATGGCCATCGTGTTTCTCGCCAGCGGGATCTACAAGATGGTGATGCCGCTCGATTTCGCGGAGCGGGCCACGCAGGTGCTGATTCCGGCGAACCTTAGCGTGGCGACGGCGGTCACCATGGCGGTGGCGGAAACGTTTGCCGCCATCATGCTGCTGATTCCCCGCTACCGGCGGTTCGGCGCGGTGGTGATGCTGGGTTTGCTTGCCGCGTTTTGTATCTATATCGGCGTGAACGCGGAGCGGTTGGCCGGGGCGGATTGCAGTTGCTTCCCGTGGGTTAAGCGCACCGTGGGCCCGGTCTTTTTCGTGAGTAACGCCGTGATGATGCTGCTGACCGCGCTGGCCGGGCTCTGGAGCCCTCGGGGCGGCGCGTGGCTACCGCCACGGCCGATCGGGCCTTCGGCGGCTGTCTTGTCGATTCTCATTGCTCTGAGCCTCGGCTCCGCGGCCTGGGGTCTCTCGCGGGAATCCGGAATCGAGGCGCCGCCTTCCATTCACGTGGCCGGCAAGGCCGTGGCGCTGAATGAAGGGCCCGTATTCCTCTATCTCTACGATCCGGAGTGTTCCCACTGCCTCGATTCCGCACGCATGATGTCCACCTGGAATTTCGACGGAACCCGCGTGATCGGCGTGCCGACGGTGAACCCGCAATGGGGGCAGGCGCTGCTCGACGCTTCCGGCTTCAAGGCCGAGTTGGCGACCGACCCCGGCGACCTCAAAGCGCTTCGAGCCATCTTTGAATTTGCCTCGCCGCCCTACGGGGTGTTCCTGAAGCGAGGGCGGGCACGCGTAATTGTGCGCTACGCGGAGTTTACCGAGGCGCTGAAGGCCAAGCTGCAGGCCGAAGGTTTCGTGGCCGCGGATTAACCGTTGTGGATTGGCTGCCGGGGTTTCGCCGCCCCCGGGGAGGCATCGGCGGATCCACTCACAGGCCGGCATCCCGCGCGGCCATCCACTCCATCGTCCCCTCGAAATCCCGCAAGCCGCGCACGGAACCCGATTCGGTGGTGCTGAGCGCCGCCACCGCGCACGCGAAGCGGGCGGCTTCGAGGGGAGGCATCTGCTTCACCATGCCGGTAAGGAATCCGCCGGAAAAGGCATCCCCGGCGCCGGTGGTATCCACCACGTCCACGCGGAATGCGGGCACGATTTCGCGATCGTCGCCATCGCTGAAGAGGCAGCCTTGCGGCCCCAGCTTGAGGATGAGACGGTCCACGCCCTGACGGTGCAGCGAGGTTACGATCTGGCCCGCTTCGGTCTTCCCCGTCAGCCGCGCGGCTTCGCGGTCATTCACGAACAGCCAATCGAGCAGCGGCAGGCAATCGCGGAGATCTTCCATCCAGCGCCCTTGGGAATCCCAGCCGGTATCGAGGGAGGTGGTGGCTCCCAAGTCTCGCGCCCGTTTGAGGCTTGCGGCCGCGAAGGAGCGGAAGGCAGGCAGGGCGAAGGGGTTGGCCAGATGATAGTGCCAATCACCCCCTCCGTGCGCGCCGGCGAATTCGATAGGCCCGGCCAACGCGAATCGGTTGATGCCCGGTTCGTGCAGAAAACAGCGCTCGCCCCGCTTGTTGACGATGGCGACGGTGGCCGCCGTGGGGTGCGCCGGGCTTTCCTTCACCCAGGCGTCCACGCCCGCTTTGCGCAAGGTCTTCAGGCATTGCGCGCCGGAATCGTCATCGCCACACTCCGAGATGAGCACCACCGGAATGCCAAGCATGCCGATGGCGCAGGCGGTGTTCGCCCCATTCCCGCCGATGCTGGGCAGGATGGAATCCACCCACTGAGTGGCTCCAAAATCTAATTCATCCACGGATCGAACAACCGTATCCCGTACGAGATTGCCGGAGACAACGATCCGGCAATTCGATGCAAGTCCAAATCCCATAGGTTTACTGTTCCGAGAAGAGAGATGTGAGAAATGCCTTGGCAATGGGCCAATTCCCATGAAGCAGATTCTGTTCGGCGTCGAAGCGGCCGTTGGCCAGCACGGTGGCGAAGTCCGCTTCCCCAGCGGCGGCCTTTTCCATTTTCAGCATGCGGTTCAACAGCTCCGTGAGTTTCGTGAGGTCGCCCGCAAGCGCTTGTGCTTTCTGCGGCGATTCACACCGGGCATCCAGCCGGACGACGAATGCGTCCTCCTTTGGTTCGAGCACGAGCAGCGCCTCTTCCGTTTCGCGAAGGATGCGCGCGAAGCCGCGAAGGCCCGGCGACTCGGGTTCGAAGCTCTGGAGGGAGAACTTGCTGAAGTGGAGCCAGAGCGGCGCCGAGGGCGGCTTCGAGAAAGGATGTCCTGGCTCGAACCGGTGCTCCTGCCGCAATTGGTCCGCCGCATAGCGGTCCGCCGAAACAGCCAGCGCCATCACGTTGCCGCGCAGGGGAAAGAACGAGATCTCGCGGCCGGGCTGGCTGCCCCGGACCGTGCAGAAACCATCCCGGCACTCGCCACCTTCCGCTTTGATGAAAGCGTCGAGTTTTCGCCAATCGAAGCGGCCCTCGACGACGAAATACTTCGCCGTGGCGGTGAAAGACCAGGTGAGCCGGTCCAGGTCCTTCTCCCAATTGAAGCCGCTGCGCTTGATGAAGTCTTCGTATTCCGGTTCGCGCAGAACCCCGGATTTGCCGCCCAGAGCGAAGCCGGCCGCGCGAATGGCGGCGACATCCACCTGGCCCACCGTGGCGTCCCGCGTGGGCAGGCGGCCCAGCAGCGAATCCGCACGCGATGGGCCGAAGCGCATCCATAGGAAAGTGGCGACGGCGAGAATGGCGGCGGCGGCCAGCGCCATGCTTCGCTTATCCCAGGAAATCGGCATGCACTAACGATCATGCCACGGCTGCCGCCATCGCCGAGGATTCCTGCCGGCGTTCCGTCTCCCGTAAGGCGATATAGGGCGCGAGCGTCCGCTGCAGGT
>JADYZL010000549.1 GCA_020853155.1 Bryobacterales bacterium | reverse complement strand
TGCGCATACAGACATCCCGGGAAAACAACCGCGGAAATGGCGGAAAAGGTGACAAACTTCTTGATTGCTTCGTTCATTCGAAGCCCTGATCCTTTCGCCCGTACCCAGAAGTTGAGAGACACTGGGGGTGGAACTCCCTCTGTTTCAGTATAACCTTTACGGGAAACAGCGGCCCAAGCCCATGTCAGACCAGAAGCTGCCGCAGGGCGAACCGGCACCGGTTGTCATTGTTGTGGGACCGACCGGCGCTGGTAAGAGCGATCTCGCGATCTCACTCGCGCTCGAATTCGACGGAGAGGTCGTAAACTGCGACTCCGTCCAGGTCTACCGCCATTTTTACATCGGTACGGCGAAGGTTCCTCCTTCGGAGCGGCGCGGCGTTCCGCATCACATGCTGGACATTGCCGAGCCCGGCGAACCCTTCACGGCAGGGGACTACGCGCGCGAGGCAAGACTGGTGCTTCGGCAGATTCGCGACCGCGGCAAGCTACCGGTCGTGGTAGGTGGAACGGGGTTCTATCTCAGGGCGCTGCTCGAGGGATTGTTCTCCGGCCCCTCCCAAGACCAGGCTCTCCGGGCATGGCTTATTCGCCGGGAACAGGCCAGGCCAGGGTTGCTCCATCGCTTTATCCGCCGCATAGATCCCGAATCGGCAAAAAGAATCCACCAAAACGACCGGAACAAATTGGCCCGCGCGGCAGAGGTGTATGCCTTGTCCCGAAGGCCCATGTCCGAGTTGTTTCGATCCGGGCGGGATCCGCTCCTGGATTTTCATGCCATCAAAATCGGGCTGAATCCGCCGAGGCAAGCTCTTTATGACCGGTTGAACCGGCGGGCTGAGGCAATGATGGCGGCGGGACTTGTTGAGGAGGTGCAGCGCCTGCTGAACGCAGGTATCCCCCAGGATGCCAAGCCTTTCGAATCCATCGGCTATGCGCAAACCCTGAAACTGCTGCGGGGTGAAATGTGCCCCGCCGAAGCGCTCCAGTCGCTGCAACAAGAGACACGGCGGTACGCGAAGCGCCAGTGGACCTGGTTTGCCAGGGAACGTGACGTACTTTGGCTTCCCGGCTTCGGGAATGACGAGACGATCGTTACCGCGGCAATGAAAGCCGTCAGAGCGGCCCTGGCCGAATTAGAGAAAATTCATAGATGATCCGAAGGAACGTTTTTTGCCGCGTTTCGTATATATAACTTGTGCATTCGGCAAGAAATTTCCCGGGATTGACAAGTCTATGATGAAAAAACTCGTTCTGCTTTTGGTGTGCGTCGCTGTCGCCGTTGCAAGCGCTGCCGACACGTATAAAGTCACCCTGTTCCAGTCGTCCATCGTAGCGGGAACGGAGCTGAAACCGGGGGATTACAAACTCGATCTCGAAGACGGTAAGGTCGTGATCCGACAAGGTAAGACCTCAGTGGAAACCAAAGTGAAAGTGGAGAACGGCAAGCAGAAGTTTGCCGCCACCAGCGTCCGTTACGAGAACACCGATGGGAAATCGGTAGTGCAGGAGATCCGTCTGGGCGGTACAACGACGACGCTGGTGTTCAATTAAGAACCGGTTTCAAAGCGGTTGAGATGCGAGGTGCGCGAAGACTCGTCTGTTAGACTCAAGACTATGTGGCGGTTTCTCGCGCCCCTCGTTTTCCTGGGGCTGCTCAGTAGTGTTTTGCAGGCCGGGACGCATCTGATCCTTCCATTTTTCAATCTTTCCAAGGACGCAAGTGTCGAGTGGGTGGGCGAGAGCCTTGCAGAAACCATTCACGACGCGCTGTCCGGATCCGGTGTGCTGGTTCTCTCCCGTTCCGACCGCGAAGAGGCTTTCCGGCGATTGCGTATCCGGCCCTATACGCCACTGACGCGGGCCTCGGTTCTGAAACTCGGACAGGCTCTCGATGCGGGAACGGTCATCTACGGGACCTATCAACTGGACACCTCAGCGGTTCCGAATGCAGAGAAGACAAACCGCACCATTCGTATCACCGCCCGCATACTGGACCTGGAGCACACGAAGCTGGGGCCGGAATACGGTGAAAGAGGAAGCCTGAACGATCTCGCTCAACTACAGAACCGCCTCGCCTGGGAGACGCTGCGATTCGTCCGTCCGAAGTCCGCGCCGTCACAGGAAGTGTTCAAGCGCCAGAATCCGCCGGCCCGCGTGGATGCCATTGAAAACTATATTCGTGGACTGCTGGCAACGGACGTAGACCAGCAGCATCGGTTTTTTACCCAGGCCGCACGGCTGGACGGCGCCTTTTTCAAGCCCTACTACCCGTTAGGCAAGTTGCAGTGGGCCAGAGAGAATTACGGTGTCGCGGCGGGTTGGCTGGCCAAAGTTCCCGAGGAGGACCGCCACTACCGCGAGGCCAATTTTTTTCTGGGGTTGTGCCGGTACTTTCTGGGCGACTACGAGTCGGCCGAGAAGGCGTTCTCCCTGGTTCTCCAAACCGTTCCGCTGAACGAGGTGTACAACAACCTGGGAGCTACGCTGTCGCAGCAGGGACGCTTCCCCGCGGCGCTGACCAATTTTCGAAAAGCGCTGGACGGCGATTCCACCGATCCCGATTACCACTTCAACATCGGCTACGTGCTCTGGAAAGAAGGCAACTTCTCCGAGGCGGCTGAAAGCTTTCGGGCTGCTCTCGAACGCGACTCGGAGGATAGCGAAGCCAAGACCATGCTGTCCCGCTGCCTGAAGGCCAGCGGTCCCCGGCCGGGCGACCCCAATGGAGACCTTGAGCGGTTGAAAGAGGACTTCAACGAAACTGTGTACCTCCAACTGATCGAAGCTCTTGGCCCGAAATCCTGAAACCGGTGCGGGTACCGAACGATTTACCCCGATACAATAGCGAGTTCATGATCTTTTCTTTCTGTGCCGGCCTCGTCTTCACATTCTTGTCGCTCTGTATGGGATTGGCCGCTCAAACCGTGGCGCCCGCCGGTTCCGGACCGGCCGCGGTTCGAACTCCACCCGCAAAACCTGCACACAACGCTACCCGCCCAAGTATCGGCGCCTCCGCACAGCGCAATGAAAACGTGGCGATTTACCAGATCGACAACAATGCCATTAAGGAATCGAACATCCGGCTTGGCAGCCGCGCGACCGTCGTGACAGACGCGCCCGTCGAGGCAAGCTACTACGCCGCAGAGCATGGGCAGAGCGCGAGCGAACAGGTATTCCTCACACCGGTTCCAGCCCCCTCAAGCTGGCATGGCGAACTGTACCATTCGCATCAAAACAGTGTTTTCAACGCACGAACCTTCTTCCAGGCCGGCTCGGTGATGCCGTCCCGGCGGAACTTCTACGGAGGCCGGTTTACATCCACGGTCCCCGTCCTCGGCGCGTTGACCGTCACCGCGGATCAGCGCAAAGTTCGCGGCATGGTGAATGGAAACGTGCTGGTCCCCCTGGCCTCTGAACGGCAACCCCTGACGGCAGACCCGCGGCTCCGGCAGATTATCGCCGGCTTTCTGGACGCCTATCCCAATCAACTCCCCAACCGGTCCGATTTCGACCCGCGCGCGCTCAACACGAACGCGCCGCAAACCAGCGACGACACGGACCTGGGCCTGAGAATAGACCGCCCTTTCGCCAACAAGAACCGGATCTCCGCTTCTCATGTCCTTACCCGCCGGCGGCAACACGCCTTCCAACTCGTTGCGGGCCAAAATCCCGACACGGAAATCCACACCCACCGGTCGCGGCTGACCTGGGAGCGTATCTTTTCCGAGGGCACACAGTTGAACCTGGGCTTCTCGTTCAACCGCACCCGTTCTCTCCTGCTTTCCGAACCGAATGCGGTGGGTCCGAGAGTGCGATTCGGTTATCAGATTGAGGAACTTGGCCCCGACAGCCAGTTCCCCATCAACCGGGCGCAAAACGCTTACCGCTGGGGTGCTCTTTTCCGCCGGCAGCCGGCAGGATCGTCACACATCGTCACCATTGGCGGTGACGTCACCCGCTATCAACTAAATGGCGTGGAGGCCAATAACCAGCGCGGCTATTTCCAGTTCACAAACAACTTCGGCAGAACGGCGATTCAGAATCTGCTGGTTGGTACACCTTCCCTCTACGAAGTCACCATCGGGGATTTGCACCGCGCGTTTCGTAGTTCCTCGGCAAACCTGTTCTTCGCGGATAAATGGTCGGTCTCGCAACGATTTCAGCTTTACTTTGGCCTCCGGTACTCTCTTGAAGGCGCCCCCTCGGAAGTGCGACGTGCCAACGACATCCCCTACGGCTGCGATTGCAACAACTTCAGCCCGAGATTCTCGTTGGCTTACCGCGCCACGGATCATTGGACCGCGCGAGCTGCTTACAACGTGTCGTTCGGCCAGATTCCACCGGTCACCTACCAGCAGGTTCGAAATAACCTGCCCCTGGTGCGGTACGTGCAAGTTCAGAACCCCGATTTAATCGAGCCCTTGCGCAATGTCGATCCGAATTCCGGCCGGACCTCGCCGACCCTGCTCGCACCGGACCTGGTTTCCCCCTACGCGCACCAGTACAGCTTCACTCTGGAACGTCCGGTGGGCAAGAGCGTCGCCTTGCGGCTCGGGTATCTGGGCAGCAGAAGCCTGAAGCTGATCAACGTCTACATCGCCAACCGGGCGGTTCCGGTGGAAGGCATTCCGCTGACGACCGCAACGGTCGACCAGCGCCGTCCCGACCCGCGCTTCTATGAGGTCAACAACATCGTCAATGGTGGAATCGCTTACTTCGATGCGGGCCAACTGACTGTCACGTCCGCTCTCCGGAGCGGCCTGGCCTGGAGCGCCACCTACACCTTTGGCAAGGCGATCGATGAAGGCTCAGACTATACATTCACCGCGGCCAATCGGGACCTGACCACGGGAAGGAGCCAATGGCAGTACGACTCCTTGAAGGATAAGAAAGGGCTGAGCACCTTCGATTCAACACACTCGCTGACGGTTGCCTACTCGTACGAATTACCCAGCCCGGCAGCTCACACGGCCATCGGGAGAGCGGTGCTGGGAAGCTGGCAGATTTCCGGTATGACACTATTCAAAACCGGCACCCCCCTGACGCTGTTTATCGGCTCCG
>JADYZL010000548.1 GCA_020853155.1 Bryobacterales bacterium | reverse complement strand
GTGATCGTAGAAGCGGGATTTTAAGCGCTGGAAAACCAGGAATCCCGCAATGAAAATAGCAGTGGAGCTGAACACCAGCTTCCATAGCAGCGTTGCCGGCGGCGCATGGCTTTCGAGCAGGATGTTCCGCATGGCCAGAATCAGAGCCGCCAGCGGATTGAACTGGTAGATTTCGTGATACGCCTGCGGGATGATCGCGAACGAGTAGAAGATGGGAACCAGCCAGAACAAAACCATATTGGCGGACTCCACCACGTACCGCATGTCACGGATATAAACATTCAGCCCGGCGCAGATTAACCCGAGCCCGCACACGAATATGATTTCGCATCCCCAGAGGAACGGAAGCCACAGCCAGTAAATGTTTATGCCTTTGCCGGAGCCTAATACAAATGTGATCAGAAGACCGATCTGAATCGACAAGTGAACGCAGGTGGACAGTACCGCCGCAATGGGGACCACTTCACGTGGAACGGAAACTTTCTTGATGAGCCCGGCGTTATCCACGATCGATGTTGTGGCGGTAACCCACGCCACCGTGAAAAAGTTATAGGGCACCAGACCGCAGAGGACGAAAACGGCGAAGTTCGGCGTCGAGTTGTTCGGAAAGATCCGGGTGAATACGAACCACAGCACACCCATCATCACCAGCGGATTCAATAACGACCAGAACACTCCCAGTGACATATTCCTATAGCGGACCTTGAAATCTCTCATGATTAGATTTCGAAACAGGAATATGTAGTCCCCCTCCCAGCGGCGGCGGGGGGAACTGCCGATGATTACAGGCAGTGCAGCAGATGACAACAGGAACTCCTCAGGTCGCTTCTCAAAATACGAATTCCAGAAGAAAGTGCAATTTTAACGCGTGGAATTGAAGCGGCACAATCCGTCTACGCCGCCGTTGAAATTCCCTGGCGGGCATTGAGCGAAAACAGCCCGAGCGAATCGCGCAAGGAAGACGGCCGCGTACTCAACTCACCAGCCATAATCCATTTCCACATCTGCCAGTAAAAGAGAAGAGCTTTTACTTGATAATGCAGTCCTTCGGGATAGTCGCCCCGCCGCGCCGCCTGAATCGTGTCGGGATTCAGATACGGATCGTCCGGCGGCATCAGGTCCAGAATCCCCCTGATCAAAGGTGATTCGTCCCACCAGACCCAGCGGTCTTCGCGGCCCAGGCGGCTCTGAATCGCCCACGAGTAGCGGCGGTAAGATTTCGACAGCCGCATTTTCGTGATGTGATACTGCACGTCGAACCGGGACAGGCCCGGATGCAGTGCGTTGGCCGACAGAAACGGGATGCGGCCCACCTCGGGAAAGTGGCGGCGGTACAGCTCGCTGTAAATCTTGTGCTTTATGCGGAGCTCGTAGGGAATGCCGCCGGTCGCTTCGAAAAACGCACGGCTCAATCCGGGGTTGAAGGTCAGCACATGCGCCGAATAAACTTTTACCGGGTTCTGCCCGGTTCGGTTGCGCATACGATTGCGAATAATGAACTCCGAAGTCCCGAAGCCGTCGTCGGAATATTTGCCCGACTCCCGCCGGAACACATCCAGAAACGATTGATATAATTCGCCGGCAAAGGGCTCCCGGAACAACAATCGCGCCGCCCGCCATAATTTGTGATCTTCCAGCCGGCACTTCACGCGCATCAGTTCGGCGAAGTCGCCGCCGTGGGCGCCGCCAGGCGGGGTGCTAAGGGCACCCGGTACCAAGCCCTCCCAGATTGCGGTCATATCGGGCTTCAGATAAGCCGAAAGCTGCGCAATATACAGATACAGGCTGGGAGTGGAAACTTCATTCAGCACGACATAATCGACGTACTCTTCTGTGCCATAGTAGCGGCGCACCGGCATATGACATTCCGGGATAATTCCGAAGCGCCGCGCTACGCGGCGCGCCAGGCGGCCATCCATGTTCAAGCTCTCGTCGGGATGGTCCATCGTTACGATGCGCGTGGCGAATCCCATTTCCTTCACTATCGTGAGAATCAGGCGCGAATCGAAGCCGCCGCTCAATGGAACGGTTCCTTCGCGCGAGTGCTCGCCGTAGGCGGCAATGGTGGCGCGCAGCGTGCCAGCAATCGCGTCTATATCCACTTGTTCGATGCGGTCCAGGGGTTTGGGTTCGGGATACCGCCAGTAGGAGGAATGCTCCAGGCGGCGCTCGGCCATGTCATAGACATAAACGCTGCCGGGTGCGGCACGGCGGATCCCGCTCACACTGGTGTGATCGCCCAGCCAGTGGCCAGTCCCGATGAAAGCGCCCCATCCGGCGGTATCGGGCTCGAGCGCTACCAGCCCCGTAGCCATAATGGCTTTGATATCGCTGGAGAACAATAGATAGCCGTTGGACTCCGCCATATACAGCGGCTGCAGTCCGACAAAATCCGTCACAATCGCCAGGCGTCTGCCGGTCTCGTCCCACAGCACGGCGACGAAGGCGCCGTCCAGTGAAGAGAGTTCCTTCACCGCCGTGGAAAAATCCTGTGTGGCAATCCTGTCCAGACGCTGATCGAGGAGCCCCTCAACCGAAATGGGCACACCCGCAAGAACGAGCAGGTTGCCGCCGCTCCGCCGCAGGAAACGGACCTGGGACGCCCGATGGGTTCCGGGCGTATACGCCACGCTGCCACATGCCAGCTCGAAATATTTGGTTTCGTCGGATTCCCGGAATTTCTGGGCTCCGCCCATCCGGCGGATCAACTGGAGCGTTAAATCCGCATCCGGATACAAGGCAATTGACAACTTCATGTAAGACCTCTTTACCCGCCTCTCACCTGAAGAAATACACCCAAATTCACGAAGTAAAGGATACTCCTTATTCTGACAAACATTTGGGCTGCATAGGGAGGTCTTGCCGCTGCATAACCCAATCGAGGCAGCAGATATTTCAAATCCAGAAACTCGCTGCTCCGGCTGACGCATTCCAATGCAGCCTCTGCCATGATGCGGCTGAGGCGCCAGGGGGTGCGGTAATTCGGTGTAATACTGCCGGCGTAAGGCACGTCGGCATATTGAGGATAAGCACGCGCGATGACATCCGTGTGCAGGTTGTGGTCCAGTGTTTCTTCAGCCGGAAGAATGGATAAAAAATCGTACAGATCGGGGTCCAGATACGGCGCATACACACACGGAATTTCCGATTGCACCGCATAGGGAGACAGTGCGATTTCCCGCCGCGTTCTGTTCCAAAAATAGAAATTGGCCACCGGGTTCGGAGCGTCGCGATACCGTTCCGCTTCGGCCGCGATTGCTTCGGCCGCCAGTTCCCCGGAAAACCGCGTGCGCCATTCGGGGGCGAGCATATGCTCCGGCCCCGGCCACATCACTGCTCGCGCAAAATCATGGCCGCGGCCGGCGCGGATCATCTCCTGCTGCCCGCGTTCCTGAAACGCCCCGGCGGAGAAAATTCCTCCCGCAATGCCGTCGTAGCTTGATTCGATGCCGCGCGATTGCATGTCGCGCGCTCCGGGAAGAAACAGGATGTGCTCATCGCTCAGGCACCGTGTGATGTGAAAACGCTCCCGCTCCGCGCGAACGTACGAGGAGGGTTGCCGCACCACGACATGTGCCGTTCCGGTGGCGCCGGTAATCTGCGCAGCCGCCCAGGTTTCTTGTGCGCGAAAGGCGGGGAAGGCCTCGGCGGTGACGCAGAATTGCGGCTTGTGCCCGCAAGCGAGCAGCTCCAGCAGGATATGGCGGGAATCGCGGCCTCCACTTAACGGCATGGCAAACCTGTCACTGGTGGGAGGATGCCTTCGGATGGATTGCCGGAACAGGTCTATATACGCGCTGGCGATTTCGTCCCTGCTATACCGGCTTGCCGGTGCGATGTAGCGGCGTCCTTGAACGTGGAGCTGTCCATCCTGCCAGCGTAAGCAGCCATCGGGCGGCACGGCCTTGATGTGGCGGAATGGTGTACTCTCACCCAGAAAAAACCCGAGCCGCAGGAAGACGGCGAGAGCCGCATCGTCCAGTTCCCACGCGCCCGTCAGTTTTACGAGTTTGGGCAGTGAAGGAGATATAACGATCCAGCCGTCGCCGGTGGCGTAGAAGAGTGGATAGAAGCCGTACCGGTCGTTTTCAGCTTCGAGAGCGCTTTCCGTCCAACGCCAGCGGGCGAAGATGCCGCCGGGCTTGTCACGGCCGGGCAAGGGAATTGTGTAGCCGAAGGATGCCTGTGAAAGCCCATCCGAAACAAATTGGCCTTCGTTCGTG
>JADYZL010000547.1 GCA_020853155.1 Bryobacterales bacterium | reverse complement strand
GCTCGCGCTACAATGCGGTGCTACAGACGAAACCCGCCACCGAGGACGACGGTTCTCTCTCCCGGCTCTGTGCGGCGCGAGGCATTCGCTATGTGAATCTCGAATGCTATGCGGGCCGGCTGGCGCTACAGAAGGAGATGCTTCGCTGGGTGGACCAGGCGCTGCTGAAGGTGCTCCCCGCGCGGAAAGACCGGTAGAAGCGAGATACGATGGCCTTATGCAATGGTCTACACTCGCGGCTTCCAGTTCGCCCGGCGGCAAGTGGCCGCTAGAGGACAAGCGCATCCTCATCACGGGCGCCGCGAAGCGGATAGGGCGTTCGATTGCGCTGCATCTGCATGAGAAGGGCGCTCGGGTGTTGTTGCACTACGGCCACTCCCGCCAGGCGGCGGAGGAAGTGGCGAGTGCGTGCGCGTGGCGGGGCAGGCCGGCGCCACTCTATCAGGCCGATCTCTCGAAGGTAGACGAGATTGAGCGCATGTTCTCGGAGATCGGCGAGAGCGGCGACGGCCTCGATGGACTCGTGAACAACGCGGGGCGGTTCAAGCGGGTTCCAGCACTTGAGATGACGGAAGCCGATTGGGACTATATCCACAGCGTGAATTTGAAGGCGGTGTTTTTCTGCTGCCAGCAAGCGGCGAAACTCATGCTGGAACGGGAGACGGGTGGACGGATCGTCAATCTCAGTTCTCTCGGAGGCATCCGCGCGTGGGGCGATTACGCGCACTATTGCGCCTCGAAGGCGGGCGTCATCCATATGACGCGCTCTCTCGCCAAAGCCTTCTCGCCGGCGATCACGGTGAATTCCGTTGCCCCCGGCATTGTGCCGTTCGAGGCGCACGATCAGCCGCATGTGCTGGCCGGAATCCAGTTGACTCCGGCGGGGCGCGCGGGAAGCGGAGAGGATATCGCGGAGACGGTTGCCTTTCTCATGTCGCAAAGCGGCTTTGTCACGGGGCAGACGGTGGCGGTGGATGGCGGGCTGAACCTCGTGTAGCGCAACCCCGCGCTGTGCAAATCCCTCCCGCTCAATCTTCGACTTCCACGGCGTAGAGCGGGCGCGCGCGTTCGCGCCGATCCGGATGAAAGGCGTCCGGCGTGTGGCGAAGCCGGGGCTGGGGTTCGAGCACGACGGTCACGATATCGAAGCGAACGAACTCCCAAGGAATGTGGGCGCGGCGGGCGTAGGACATTGCAGCGCGTGTGAGGTTGTGCCGCTTTGCCGGATCGACGGCACGCTCGGCGGGAAGAAACTCCTCGCGGCGGCGGGTTTTGACTTCCACGATCACGAGCGTGCGGCCGTGCCGGGCGATGAGATCTACTTCGCGATGGCCGTTTGGCGGGCGGTAATTACGCGCCACAATCGTGTAGCCCCGTTTCTGGAGAAAACGGTGGGCGAGATCTTCGCCACGCGCGCCGAGCGCTTTGTCTTCGGGCGCCCGCCGGGCGAACAGGCCCTGCCGCAGCGCATCGAGAAGGGAAAGAACACGGATCAGCGAATCGCGCATGGGCGCCTCTACGGGAATAGTGGCGGGAGCGGCGGAAAATTCTCAGGAATTCGGAAGGGATGCCGGCTTGAGCGCTTCCAGTTCCCAGCGAATCACCTTACCGCGCACAATGTAGCAGAGGTAATACTCCCAGAAGCGGCGAAACCGCGGGAAGGCATTCACCAGCAGTTCAAAGCCGAGATAGCGCCATAGCGCGAGCAAGCGCACATGCACGCGGCGCTCCCGGAAGCGGGCGGCCGAATAATAGCCATAGCCCGCGTTGTCGTCGCCGAAATAGCGAAGCGAAAAACTGTTCAGATGCCAGCGGTGGGTGGGGTCGCAAAACGAACTGAAGTCCGTGTAATGCGGCGTCTCGATCACCACGCGGCCCCCGTGCCGCAGCAGCCGGTGGAACTCTTCCATCGTGCGGATAACATCGCCGACATGCTCGATGACATGAATCGCCCGCACTTCGTCGAAGGAGGAATCGCGCACCGGGAACGGGAACTGGTCGAGATCGGCCACGATATCGGCGCGGGTGTTCGCAAGACGATCAATCCCGATGGCGCCGGGGTATTTGTTGATGCCGCAGCCGACATCGAGAATGCGCATGAACGCTATCCTACCGCGAGCGTTCGCATTCCCGATGGTTCCCTTCGCGGGCGGCAGGCGCTTTTCCGCGCCTCCCTGGCCACCGGTTGCGCAGGACTACTTGGTGGCGGGTACCGGGATGGCATCGCCCAGGTTCATGGAGCCACCGCCTTCGCTGACGTAGTTGCGGTTCCAACTCGGGATCTCAACAACAAGATCGCCGGTGACGATGCACTGGCAGCCCAGGCGGGAATTCAAGGCGAGATCCGCGGCTTGATCGAGGCGGTCGGCTTCATCGTCTTCCATTTCGCTGACGTTGCCCATCCCCTCGACGATCTTGACGTGGCACGTGGTGCAGGCACAAACGCCGCCACAGGCATGTTCCAGTTTGATCCCGTTGTTCAACGCGACATCGAGCACGGAGTGCGGCAACCCATGCTCGGAATACGGCATGGTCTCCGGATCGAACTCAACGGTGACGTTCTCTGGAAGAAATGTGATCTTCGGCAAGCTAAACCCTTTCCCTCGATATTCAGACAGCGCTATCGCTTGAGCGCCCCCTGCTTTCATTGTCACTCATTCGATGAATGGCGGCGCGCTTGCGGATGCAAAGGAATACGGGCGAGGGCACGCCAAAGCGGTTGCTATACTCGAATCTTGTGTTTCACCGGATTGAACAGCAAATAGAACAAGCGGTGCAGGAAACGCTCCGCCATGACTTTCAGGCCGATGTGCCGGTGGTGGTGGAGCAGCCCCGCCAGCCGCAATTCGGAGAGATCGCGCTGCCCGTCGCGTTCTCGCTGGCGCGTGCGCTCAAAAAAGCGCCAAAGGCGATTGCCGGGGAGCTTGCGGCATCGCTTGAAGGGAAGTTGCCGTATGTGACGGCGCTTGAAATCGCGGGCAACGGCTTTCTCAATTTGCGGCTGAATCGCGGGGATTATGCCTTTGCGCTGCTCGCGGGTGTTGCGCAATCCGCGCTGCCGCCGACAGGAAAGATCATCGTCGAGCACACGAACATCAACCCCAATAAGGCGGCCCATATCGGCCACCTCCGCAATGCCGTGCTTGGCGATACGTTCGTGCGCATGCTGCGCGCCGCCGGGGAGCGGGTGGAGGTGCAGAACTACATCGACAACACGGGCGTCCAGGTGGCGGATGTCGTGGTGGGATTTCATTTCCTGGAGAAGCGATCCGCGGCGGACGTGAAGGCGCTGATCGAAGACCCCACGATTCGATTCGACTATCTCTGCTGGGATCTGTATGCCCGCGTGAGCGCCAACTACCAGACGAATCCGGATACGGTGGCATGGCGGCCGGAAACGCTGCATGCGATTGAAGCGGGCGAGGGCGAACTGGCGGAGATTGGCCATCTGGTGGCTGACGCCATCGTGGTGTGCCACGTCGATACGATGTACCGCCTGGGCATTCTCTACGATGTACTGCCGCGCGAGAGCGAGATTCTTCACCTGAAGTTCTGGGCCAAGGCATTCGAGTTGCTCAAGCAGCGCGGGGCGATTTATTTCGAGGAGAAGGGGAAGAACAAGGGATGCTGGGTGATGCCCGCATCGGCATTCCGGCAAACCGGGAAAGCCGGGCCGGAAGCGGGCGCGGAGAATGGCGAAGGTGAAGAGGAGGCCGAGGACAGCAAAGTGATTGTGCGCTCGAATGGCACGGTTACCTACGTCGGCAAGGACATCGCCTACCAGCTCTGGAAGTTTGGATTGTTGGGCCAGGATTTTTATTACCGGCTCTGGAAGCGCTATCCCGAGGGGCATCCGGTGTATGTGAGTTCGAGCGACCCCGCTGAAGCCGCGCCCGCGGGAGAGGTTTCGTTCGGCGGCGGCAAGCGCGTCTACAACGTGATCGATTCGCGGCAGAGCTATCTTCAGGATGTGGTGGTGGCCGGGTTGCGCGCGCTGCACTACGAGGAGGCGGCGGAGAATTCCATCCATTTCGCGTATGAGATGGTGGCGCTCAGCCCGCGCTGCTGCGCGGATCTGGGCATCGCGCTTTCCGAGGAAGACAGCCGCAAAGCTTACGTGGAAGTTTCCGGGCGCAAGGGCCTGGGAGTGAAGGCCGACGATCTTATCGACAAGCTCATCGAGACCGCATACGGGGAAGTGCTCTCGCGCAACGGAGAACGCGGCGAAGAGGCGTGCCGCGCGGTGGCAAAGCAGATCGCCGTGGGCGCGCTGCGCTATTTCCTGCTGAAGTACACGCGCAATTCCGTGATCGCGTTCGATTTTCAGGAAGCGCTTAGCTTCGAGGGGGAAACCGGACCCTACGTGCAATACGCGGCCACCCGCGCCCGCAACGTGTTCGGCAAGCTGACGGAGCGCGGAGAAGAGTTACCGGATTTCCTCACCGTGCTCACGAAGGACGCGCTGGCCAAGCAACTCGAGGACGAAAATCTCTGGCAATTGCTGGTGCTTGCATCGAAGAACGTTTCCGCGATCGAACGCGCGGTGGCGGCGGGCGAACCGGCCAACCTTGCCAAGTACGCTTTCCAACTCGCGCAGAGCTTCAACGAGTTCTATCACGGGTATCCTATTCTCAAGGAACCGGACCCCCTGCGGCGCGCATTCCTTCTCTGGCTGGCGGGCTACTTCCGTACGCAATTGCTCGGAACGCTCGACGTGCTGGGAATCGAAGCGCCTGAGTTCATGTAAGAGGCGGCGTCCGCCAGGAGAGGAACTCGATGCGTGTACTGATCTGCGGAGGCGGGGATGTCGCGCTTCTGCTGGCCCGGCGCATGAGCCGGGAGGGCAACGACGTTGTCGTCGTGGAAGCCGACGCG
>JADYZL010000546.1 GCA_020853155.1 Bryobacterales bacterium | reverse complement strand
TGTCGCCGCTCCTCCGCGCGAAGAGTTGATCATGAACGTGTTATCCACGGTGGTGACCTCGGGCATCGTGGTTTTCCTTTCGACGCTTAGCTACGACATGCGCGTACAGCTTACTGAAGCGAAGCGGCTGGGGGCTTACCAGTTGCTGAGGCGGATCGGCCAGGGCGGAATGGGGGAGGTCTGGGTGGCCAAGCACAGCCTGCTGGCGAGAGCCACCGCGGTGAAGATCGTAAGCGCGGAGCATCTGTCTTCCGGAACCAAAGGCAATGACGCTCCCTTGATGCGGTTCGAACGGGAGGCCCGGGCCACCGCCGGGTTACGATCGCCGCACACCGTGACGGTCTTCGACTTCGGCTCAACCGGGGATGGGCAACTCTATTACGCGATGGAGTATCTCGAAGGCCTGGACCTGCGGGAAATCGTGAAGCGCTTTGGTCCACTTCCGGCGGGGCGAGCCATCTACCTTCTCCTGCAGGCATGCGACTCGCTGAGGGAAGCGCATCGCAAAGGAATCATTCATCGGGATATCAAGCCCAGCAACTTGTTTCTCTGCCGGCTGGGAGACAACTACGACTTCCTGAAGATTCTGGATTTCGGGCTGGCGCGCGATTTGACCGCTTCCGGCAACTCTGTGCAGCTCACGCAGGAAGGCTCCACCGCCGGAACGCCGGCCTTCATGGCGCCGGAGATCGCCCTCGGTACATCCAGGGCGGAAGCCACGTCCGATCTGTATTCGCTTGGCTGCGTCGCCTATTGGCTCCTCACAGGCGCCGATGTTTTTGAGGCGAAATCTCCCATGCAGGTGATGTTCGCGCACGCGAAAGAGAAGCCTACACCGCCCTCGAAGCGTTCCGAGCTTCCCATTCCCCCGGATCTCGAACGAATCGTGCTTTGGTGCCTTGAGAAGGAACCGGAGGACCGCCCGCAAACCGCCGGTGAGCTGATGCGCGCCCTGGCCGGTTTGGAGCCGCGGCCCAACTGGACAAACGAAAATGCGGAAAGCTGGTGGAAATTGCACCTGCCGGACGTCAAGAGTTCCGATGCCATCCTCGCTGCGGAGTTGGAACCCACAATCAAGTTCGTCCGGCCCTATGAGCAGGACCGGCTGCTCTGATCAGGCATCGGATGCGCTATCCGGCGTTGGTTCCAAGAGCCCTGCTTCTTGGCTCAACCGCTTGTGCTCTCGAAAGAGCATCCACACCACAACCAGCCAGACCATCGTGAAACCCACGTTCACGCTCGCAAAACCCGTGATGCTCAGCCCGATTGTCGTACCCAGCTTGACAACCCCCGCCTGCAGCATATCGCCGGCTCGCCAGAAAAAGGTCTCGATCGCGGCTTTTGCCTTGTACTTCGCCTCGCGGGAAGTGAGCAGGTAGAGGGCATTGCGGCTAGTGTTCTGGACGGAATAGTCCGTGGCGTTCTCGAGGATCTTCGTTATCTGGATTACCGCGAGGAACGGGAAGGCGATCAGCATCGAATAGCCGCCGAGAGCGATACACGGGAGAATGAACAGCGCGCCGCGAACCCCAATCCAACGGAAAAGGTAGGGCACCAGGAATAGCTGCAGGAGCAAGCCGAGCAGGTTCACCCAGCCAAAGAGGGAACCGTAAAACTGGCCGATGATCACCTCGCGGCTTGCGTCCGCCCCCGCCGAAGCAACGAGGTTGCTGAGCGAGGAGAGCAGGGTGCGGTCAAGGATGTAGCCGCCGGTGGTATTCACTACGTTCAACAGCAGCACTAGCACGGCGATCAGGCGCAGATACCGGTTCTTCCAGACGAGTTCGAAGCCGCCCTCCTTGCCGAGGGGAGCTTTGGAGTCGTCAACCGATCCCACCCGAATCGCTCGCGCGCCGAAGCGCCGGTTGACCAGCCATGTTAGCCCCAGGTAGATCAGCAACCCCACCGCGGCAAGCGGCATCATGCCCACGATGTGAAGTTCGTCGAACAACTGTTCCGTGAAGACGCTGCCCGCCCACGCTCCCAGGGACGCCCCCACGCCGATGATCGGAAAGAGGCGCTTGCCGGCCTCCTCGCTATACAGATCGTTGGCGAAGGACCAGAACTGCGCCACGACGAACACGTTGAAGATGCCGAGCCAGATGTAGAACGCGAAACCCACCCCGGCTTTGGCTTGCACCAGAAAGTAAAAGACGACGAGCGTCGCGAGAAAAAACAGGATCGACGCCGCGATGAATCGCATGCGGTCCATGCGGCTGGCAATCCAGCCGTAAACGGGGATCACGAAGAAGAGCAATGCCGCCTGGACCGCGGCGGCGTAAGCTTTCAGTTCCGCGCTGCCATCGGCCAGAATCAAGGGTTCCCGCACGGTCTTGAGGATGTAGTAGCAGCCCAACAGGAGAAATACGTTAACGGCGAGGAGCGCAACCGCGAAGCCTTCTCCCGGCTGCACACGGGTAAACAGGGAAAGGAACCGTTCCAGCAGATTCTTTTCGATGGGCTGCGGCATAAGGCGGACAGAAACGCCGGCAAATCGTCGAAGTGGTACGCCCGGAAGGATTCGAACCCTCGGCCTACTGATCCGAAGTCAGTCGCTCTATCCAGCTGAGCTACGGGCGCGCGTTGTTACGATTCTACTATAAGGTATGTTCCCGGAATCGCTCGATTTGCCAGTCAAACCCGCGCCGGCGGAAAACACCGGGCACATGGAAGTGGAGATCAAGCTGCCGGTGGCGGATCTCGCCGCCGCGCTCGAGCGGATTCGCGAGGCCGGCTATCGCGAGACGGCAGCGCGATCGTTTGAATCGAATGTGCTCTTTGACACGGACGATCAGGCGCTGCGCAGGAACCAGCAGGCGCTGCGTCTTCGGGAATACGGCGGCCAAACCATCCTGACTCTGAAGGGTAAGCCGCAAGAAGGGCGGCACAAACAGCGCGAGGAGCTGGAGACCCAGGTGGGTTCGGGAGCGGTGCTTACGATGCTGTTTGAACGTCTGGGATACAAGCCGGTCTTTCGCTATGAGAAATACCGGCATGTCTATGCCCGCGAAGGCGAACCGGGCGTGATCACCGTGGACGAGACGCCGCTTGGACCATACCTCGAACTCGAAGGGGATTCGGATTGGATTGACCGGACGGCCGCGCAGCTCGGCTTTGGTCCAGACGATTACATCACAGCCAGCTACGCGGCGATCTACTTGGAGTATTGCCGGAAAACCGGGATAGAACCGGCTCATTTCGTGTTCCCGGCGGTGGATGCCGAAACGCCGGACGCGAACGGATAGAATAGGGCTGTGACTTCAATGACGGTGCTGGAACAGGCGGGCGCCCGGCTTGACCGGGTGCGGCAGGAGATCGCGAAGATCATCGTTGGCCAGGACGAGGTGGTGGAGGGAATCCTCATCTGTCTGGTGGCGGGCGGACACGCCCTGCTCGAAGGCGTGCCTGGTTTAGGAAAAACCACCCTACTGCGAACGCTCTCCCGGGTTCTGCACCTCCAGTATTCCCGCATCCAGTTCACGCCGGACCTCATGCCCGCCGACATCGTGGGCAGCATGATGATGGATACCGACGAACGCGGCGCGCGCAGCCTGCGCTTTCAGAAAGGGCCGATTTTCGCCAACCTGGTGCTAGCGGACGAGATCAACCGCGCGACGCCAAAGACGCAATCCGCTCTGCTCGAAGCAATGCAGGAGCGGACCGTGACAAGCGGCAGCACCACGCACGAACTCGACGCGCCCTTCATGGTGATGGCGACCCAGAACCCCATTGAAATGGAGGGCACGTATCCGCTTCCCGAAGCGCAGTTGGACCGATTTCTGATGAAGATCCTGGTGGGCTACCCAAGCCGCGAGGAGTTGGCGCTCATTGTGGACCGCACCCTGCTCGGCGAGAACGTCACGCTGGAATCCCTGATGGATGGGCCTGGGATTCTGGAGGCCCGCTCGGCTTGCCGCGACGTCCTCGTGGCGCCCCATGTGCGCGCGTATGCGGTGGATCTGGTGCTCAGCACGCAACCGGATCAGCCCGATGCGCATCCTTCAGCTAAGAAGTTCGTTCGCTACGGAAGCTCTCCGCGCGGCGCGCAGGCGCTGGTGGAATGTGGACGGGTGCGCGCCATGATGCGCGGGCGTCTCAACCTCTCGATTGAAGACATCCAGGCCGTGGCCGCTCCGGTGCTGCGCCATCGCATGATTCTCAACTTCGATGCCCATTCCGAAGCGCAAACTCCAGACACCGTGCTTGACGCCGTCCTGAGGGATTTGCCCACGGCGACGGGATCTCGATGACGCATTCGCGGTTGGATCGGCTGGTTGGCGGGAGAAAGCCGGGAATTGAGTTCCGCGGATAAGCGTGGAGTGCCGGACGGGCGTTTGGAATGGCTCAGGAACCTATTGTCGATAAGGCATTTCTCGAACGGCTGGAACGGCTCACGCTGCGATGGCGCCGGTCGTTCCCAGGCACGATCGGCGGACGGCATGTCGCGCGCCTTTCCGGCGCCGGCCAGGAGTTTCTCGATCACCGTCAGTTCCATCATGGCGATGACCTGCGCGGCGTGAACTGGCGCGCCTTCATGCGCCTCGAAAAGCTTTTTCTGAAAGTCTTCCACCTGGAACCGCACATCCCGATCCGGGTGATGATGGATGTCAGCGCATCGATGGCGATCGGGAACCCCTCCAAGTTCCACTATCTGCAGAGGCTCGTGGCAGCGTTGAGCTATGTCGGGGTGCTGCGGCTTGAGACCATCGCATTGCTGCCGTTTTCCGACCGGATTCATGAAGACTATGTGGTAGGCGGAGGGCGTCATCGCTTTGCTCCGGCGGTGGAGTTTCTAGCCGCGCAGAAACCCTCCGGCGCTTCGGCCTCTTCCCGCGCGGTGAAGCAGTTTGCCGACCGCTACCTGCAGCGGGGCCTGCTGGTTGTGGTCTCCGATTTCTTCGATGAAGAGGACGTGCTTCCGGCATGGCAGAGCTTATCCATGCTAGGCCACGAGTTGTTTCTGATCCACATCCATGCCGAAGAGGATCGGACGCCGCCCTGGAAGGGGCTGCTGGAGATTGAGGACGCGGAAACGGGAAGGGTTCGCGAGATCCAGTTTGACGATGCAGCGCGCACCGAGTACGAACAGGCTTTTGACAATTTCGCGAAGGCGTTGGAGCAGATGGCGATTCGGAATGGAGGACGCTACGCGGGGGTGAGCACCGCCACGCCGCTCGACGACGCGCTCTTTTCCATGCTCGGCCAAATGCAGGAGATTCCCGCCTGATGGAGTTTCTTGGCCTCAGCTTGTTCCAGTTTCTGGCCGCTGCGTCGGCTGTTTCCGCCATGGTGGTCGCGCTCTACTTCCTCGACCGGCGGCGCAGACGCGTGGTGGTATCCAGTTTCCGTTTTTGGAGCGACGCCCGAATGGAGCGGCATCCGCTGCCGCAGCGCCGGATTCAGCAGCCTTGGTCTCTGCTCCTACAGGTGCTGGCATTGCTATGCCTGCTGGGAGCGCTGGCGGACGTCCGCTGGACTGCGAATGCGTTTCGCTCCCTTGATCATGTGCTGGTGCTTGATACCTCCTCCGCCATGCGGGCGAGCGACGGGCAGGCCACCCTGCTCGACCGCGCGAAGAGCCTTGCGATTCGGTACGTGCGGACGCTCCCCGCCGGAGACCGCGTCATGGTGGTGGCTAGCGATGGAACGCCGCAGCCCGCCTCCGGGTTCGAGGAGGATTTGGGAGATGTGGAAGGCGCGATTAACACGGCATCGCCCGGCAGTACGGCACTGAATCTGGGAGAAGCGTTGGGATTTGCACGGCAAATGTTGGTGCGCAGCGAATCCGCCGGTGACATCATCTACGTGGGCGGCTTGTGGGTGGTTGGCCCGGAAGCGCCTTCCATTGCCGGAGAAATCGATAACTTGCGGGTAATTCCCGTTGATGCCGATCTCTCCAACGTTTATCTGGAGAAGGTCGTGCTGAGGCCCTCGGATGCGGACCCGGGCTTGTGGATGGCTTACGTATCCATCGGAAATCGGGGCGCGGTTCGGGATGTGCCTTTGCAGATTGCGTTTGGCGGCGCGCCGGTGGCGGCCACGCGGGTACGAGTTCCGGCCAATGCGTCGGTCACCCTGCCGGTGGAGTTCCGGTCCGGCGCATCTGGTTGGGTGGACGTGCGCCTGGAAGCCGCCGATAGCATTCGCGCCGACAATGTGGCCCGCGTGGAACTGCCGCGCAGCGGCGGCGTGCGGCTGCAAGTCTGCACGCAGGCGCGCGCACCGTTCGAGGCGCTTGTCAGGTCTTACCCGCCGTGGCGCGCCGAGTACAGCGCGGCGTCTCCCTGCCCCGTCGCCGATGGAGTCGACTTTGTCGTGCTGGATCGCGTGGCGCCGGCGGGGCCGCTCACTGTCCCCGCGCTTTGGATTCAACCACCTGTCTCACCCGCATGGCAAAGCCGGGTGGTGACGCTGAAGGAAGCGGCCGTAAGTTGGAATGCGGCGTCGCCCATCAGCGCGGGCCTTCGGGCTAAAGACATTGCGCTCCAAAGCGCCGAAGTATTCTCGCCCGCGATGACGGATGAAGTGATTGCGTCCGTGGGGGCGGGGCCCATCGCGCTGGCGCGGCGGGGAACGACGCCGCAAGTGGCCTGGGGATTTCATCCACTGCTTTCGGGCATGCGTTTTGAAGTTACGACCCCACTCTTGTTCGCGAATACGTTCCGCTGGCTTGTGACGGCAAGCGCGAGACCGGAGGAGATCCGGATTGGAACGGCCGGTTCCGTCCTGCTGCCCGCTCTCGATTCGACGGAAAGTGGAGATCTCTCCGTGGTGGATGCCAGGGGCACGGCGATGCCGGTAACCAAAGGCAAGGACGGCTGGCAGTTTTTCGCGGGCGCCACCGGGCTCTACCGGGTGACGCAGGGCCATAGCGAGAGCATCGTCTCTCTCACGCTCCCCGAAGCGCCGCGGGTGAAATGGGATCCGCCCAAGGAGAAGATTCTCACGGCTATCCCTTCTGGGACCGGACTTGCGGCTCCTCCGCGCTGGTGGCCTTGGCTGTCGGCTGCGGGGTTGCTATTGCTGTTGCTGGACGCACTTTGGTTCGACCGCCGCGGCAACGACGGCACAGCCCCGGCGATGGGCTGGAATCCATTGACGCGCTTGTTGCGCCGCACGGGAGCCAGGGAGGCGGGCGCCAGCCATGGTATTTGAGCATCCATGGGTCCTCCTGCTGTTTCTGCCGCTCGCGGCTTGGGCGTGGTTTGAGTCGCGCCAGGGAAAACGGATACCGCATTTGCTGCTGCGATCGCTCGTGTTCGCGCTCATTTTGCTCGGCCTCGCAAGCCCGGTGTGGGAATTGCCCGATTCCACCGTGCGTGTGGTTGCGCTAGCCGACATGAGTGAATCGGTGGGCGAAGCGGGCATGGCAAGAGAGCGCCAGATCCTATCCGCGCTGGAAGCCGAAGGCGGAGCCTCGCTGAGGGTCATTCCCTTTGGGAGCAGACCTCTCGATACACGGGGTACTCTGCTGCCGGACGCGGAGACCCTGCGGGGCGTGAACCGGGGCACCAATCTGGAGGCGGCGGTGCGATATGGGCTGGCTTCGCTGCCGGCACGCGCGGTGCCGCGCATCGTGCTGATTTCCGATGGGCTCGAGAACAAGGGAAGCCTATTGCGCGCGGCTTGGCAAGCGCGCTCACTCGGGGTGCCCATCGAAGTTTTTCCCCTCGCGGGCAGATCCGAACCTGAACTGGCGATTCGCTCGCTCGAGTTTCCACCTCGGGTTTTCACTGGGGAACGCTTCCCTGTGCAATTGGTCGTGGAGGCGCCAGCGGCGCTTCGCGGGCGGATTGAAATTACCGTGGATGGACAACGGATCGGCCTGAGTGACGTGGATCTGCGGTCCGGGGAGAACGAGTTCCATTTATCGCTGAATGTGGCCAGCGAAGGCGTCTCTGAGCTGCGCGCCACGGTTTCGGCCGCGGGTTCCGGGCAGAGCGGAGGGGAAGCGCAGCAATCTGGAGCGATCGCATTCCGGAGCCCGGCGGCGCTCTTCGTTTCGAGCGCGAGCCAACAGGAAGATGCGAATCTGCTGCAGGTGCTGAACGAGGCGAAGTACAAGCTGAAAGTCTCCCCAACGGTACCCGAGAATCTGCACGACCTTCAGTTGCTGGTGCTGAACAATCAGGATCTTGAAGAGTATCCCGAGCCCGTGAAGAAGCGCATCGAGGGGTACGTACTGGCGGGAGGCGGGTTGCTGGTGGTTTCCGGAGATCACAACGTCTACGTGGAGAAACCGCCTGGAACACCGGAAGACGCGCTCACTCGCGCCCTGCCGGCGAAGCTGGCGCCGCCTCAATCCGAAGAAGGCACACTGGTTACGCTGGTTTTCGACAAGTCTTCCTCAATGGAAGGCACGAAGATGCAACTGGCGCGCGTTGCGGCCATCGGGGTGATCGACAATCTGCGTCCCCAGGATATGGTGGGCGTTCTGACCTTCGACAATTCGTATCAGTGGACCGTGCCGATTCGCAAGGCCGAGGGAAAGACTCTGATCAAACGCCTGGTTTCCGGCATTATGCCGGATGGCGGCACGCAAATCGCACCTGCGCTAGAAGAAGCCTATCGCAAAGTGCAGCCGGTGAAGGCCACCTACAAGCACATCGTGCTGCTCACCGACGGCATTTCCGAGGAGGGCGATTCCCTCAACCTCGCCAAGGAAGCGGCGCTCAACAAGGTGACGATTTCCACGGTGGGCCTGGGCCGGGATGTGAATCGCAACTACCTGCAGAAGGTGGCGGACAACGCGAAGGGCTCGGCCTACATCGTCGAAGATCCGTCCATGTTGCAGCAGATTCTGCTCAAGGACGTGATGGAGCATACGGGCTCCACGGCGATCGAGGGAAGCGTGGGCGTCCACGTGGTGCGTGAAACGGAGGTGACGGAAGGCATCGACTTCACGAAGGCGCCCAAACTGAAAGGCTTCGTGAAATATGAAACGAAGCCATCCGCCGATTTGCTGCTATCCCTGGATCGCGAGGACGCACCCCTGCTGGCCCGCTGGCAGTACGGCCTGGGGCGCGCGGCCGTGTTCGCGTCCGATGCGAACGGCCGCTGGGCGGCGGATTGGCTCTCCTGGGAGGGCTATGACAAGTTCTGGGCAAACCTCGTGCGGGACCTGCTGCCGCGCTCCTCTCCACGGGAATCGAGCATTCGCTACGACGAGGCGCGCAATCTGCTGCTGGCCGAATACCGGATTGAACCCGGGCGGGGACGCATGCAGCCTCCGGAACTCTACATATTTGGTCCGGATGGCTACCGGCGGCCGTTGCGGGCCGAAGCGGTGAGCCCCGGATTGTATCGCGTGGAAGCACCCACCGGCGACCATCGGGGACTATTCCGCGTGCGGCCGCTTGAGGAAAGTGAAGACTTCCCGGAACTGGGCTATTACATTGAGGAGCCGGAGGTGCACGACCACGGCAACAACGAACGCCTGCTTCAGCAGGTGGCTGCCTACACGGGCGGCCGCGTGAACCCCTCGGCCAGCCAGGTCTTCGACCCTGGGAACGTGCGCGTGGAATCCCATACCGCGCTTTGGCCATTTCTGATCGCCGCGGCAATCTTGCTGCAGTTGCTCGAACTCTTCCTCCGCAAGGTAATGCCCTGGCTCCGGGAACGGCAAGCGCTTCGCCGCGCAGGCATGGCGGAAGTCTAGAACCCACCGCTACGGCAGCGGTCCGGCGGTGGGAATCTGCTTCCCTCTCAAGGTCTTCAGAAGCTTGCGCAGGCCAGGAGCGGGTTCGGGGAACAAGTCCACATACTGCGTTTGCCGTTGAATGGACCAGGGCAATTGGCAGGGCTCCAGCCGCACGGGCGCCAGGAAGGATTCGTCCATCGGCCGCAGGCGAGCGCATTCGAGCGCAATCCGCAATTCCGCCTGAAAGTAGCCCCGCTTCGAAGCGGAGACCTTGGAAAAACAGGGCACCACGAAGTCTGCACTTTCGATGGCGCGCTCAATCGCCCTTGGCCAGTTCTGGCCGGGCAGCAGACACTCCACATCCATCCATGGCTCAAAGCTCCGCGCCTTCAGGAAACGATAAATTGTGCGAACGCGGGGCAGATCCTCCACGGCGTACGCCAGAAAGACGCGTGGACGTGGCGAAGGCGCGATGTGAAGTTTTCGCTGATTATCCAGGGAGACAATACCGATGCCTTCGAGGTGAACCGGTTCCCCGTGGCCGAGGGTTTCGCCCAGGAGCGCAGCCAGTTTCTCTTCGAGAATGGTGGGAGCGCCACCGGGGAAGAGGAGTTCGCGAAGGTCTTCTTCATCGAGACTGATCACGGGCTGCCTCCTTGCGAGTCGCCTTGGGATCCGCCTGCCGTTTTCCCTTCCTGGCCGGGCGTGCAGGTTCCGAGAGCGCGGGCTTTTCCAGCCGCTTCATTGCCTGGAAAAGGCGATGGGCCAGTTCGTCCACCGCATCAGCCGCTTCCGCCCGGCTGACTTCCGCTTCGCGGGCCAGTTGTCGAATCAATTTCCGTTTGTTCACCACACCGG